>JANNGC010000422.1:0-8188 GCA_031380445.1 Pedosphaera sp. | reverse complement strand
GAACCGGCTGGGAAATTTCAACACCGTCACGGACGAAGGACGGCGCTGGTTCCAGGCGGCGATGGAGTTTTGCGCCGCGCGCTGGTCAACAGCAGACGCACCGCACGGCCGCATCGCCGGCTACGTCATGGGCAACGAGGTCAACTCGCACTGGTGGTGGGCGAACATGGGCAAGGTCACGATGACGGAATTTGCCGATGACTATCTGCGCACGGTGCGACTTGCGCACACGGCCGTGCGCAAGCACTCGTCGTGGGCACGCGTGTATCTGTCGCTGGAGCACCACTGGAACATGCGCTTCGATAAAAGCAGCGAGCGCACGTCTTTTCCGGGGCGCGAGTTTTTGGACTACTTCGCAGGGCAGGCGCGCGCGGGCGGCGATTTCGACTGGCACCTCGCGTTTCATCCGTATCCCGAGAATTTGTTCGAGCCGCGCTTCTGGCGGGACAAGACCGCGACGACCAACGTGCTCACGACTCCGCGCATCACGTTCAAGAACATCGAGTTGCTGCCTGCGTATCTGCGCCGTCCCGAACTGCTCTACAACGGTCAGCCGCGCCGGATCATTTTGAGCGAGCAAGGTTTTCACACGCCGAAGGGGACGAACGGAGAAATCATCCAGGCCGCCGCCTACGCCTACGCTTACAAAAAGATCGAGGCGATTGACGGCATTGACTCGTTCATCCTGCACCGGCACGTCGATCACAAGGACGAGGGCGGCCTGCTGCTCGGCCTGCGCGGCCTGACGCCGAACGCCACGGAGGCGCGACCGAAGAAAAAATCGTGGGATGTTTTCCGCGCCGCCGACACGCCGGAGTGGGCGCAGGCGTTCGAGTTTGCGCTGCCCGTCATCGGACTCACCAACTGGAGCCAGGCCAAATGATTCGCAAAGCGTTCAAGATGTCCGTGCATCCTGACCAGCACGCCGAGTACGCGCGGCGGCATCAACCCATCTGGCGCGAACTGGAGGAGACACTCCTCGCGCACGGCGTGCGCAGCTACTCGATCTTTCTCGATGCGGGCACGAATGATTTATTCGCCTACGTGGAGTTCGAGAGTGAGGAGCGCTGGCAGGCCATCGCGCAGACCGAGGTGTGTCAGCGCTGGTGGAAACACATGCGCGAAATCATGCCGAGCAATTCCGAAAACAGTCCCGTGTCATCCGAACTGAAAGAAGTGTTCCACCTCGAACGGCCCGCTCAGTGAAATAATTCCACCGTGCTCATCCGCACGGCCTGGCCGCGCAGCAGCACACGATCTCCGCGCACGGCGAGTTTCACCAGTCCTCCGCGCGTGCTGGCCTGCCAGGCGGTGAATTCGCTGCGGCCCAGCTTTGCCTGCCACCACGGGCCGAGCGCGCAATGGGCAGAGCCGGTCACGGGGTCTTCGTTCACCCCGGCGGCGGGCGCAAAGAAGCGCGAGACGAAATCAAAGTCCGGCGACTCACTGCGGCACGTCACGATCACGCCGCGCACCGGCTGCCGGGCCAGCGCGGTGAAATCCGGCTGCAAGGCCCGCAGCGATTTCTCATCCGCGACCTCGACGAGGTAATCCATGCCGTTCGCCGCCGTGGCCGTCAGTTCACAGCCCAGCGCCTCGCGCAGCCCTGACGGCGGCGGGCAAGACCGCGCAATGACGGCGGGGAAATCCATTTCGATCCACTCACCGTCGCGCCGGCAGGTCAGCACGCCGCTCAAGGTTTGAAAGCGCGCCACGTCAGACGCGGGCAGCACACCCGTTTCCCAGAGCACGAACGCGCTGGCGAGCGTGGCGTGACCGCACAGTTTCACTTCGGTCGTCGGCGTGAACCAGCCCAGTGACCAGCCCTCCGCCGTGCGATACAGGAAGGCCGTCTCGGACAAGTTCATCTCGCCTGCGACGCGCTGCATCCAAGTCGCATCGCGTGGTGCGTCGAGCACGCACACGGCGGCAGGATTGCCGGTGAACGGTTCGGCGGTGAAGGCATCAACGACGTGCAGGGTCTGGCCCATGGCGCGGGATCAAGGGCGTTACTTCGTCCGCAAAAACCACGCGGCGAATTTCTCCAGCCCCGCCTCGATCAGTGTCGAAGGATTGTAGCCCAGCATCCGCTTCGCCTTGTCCACGTTCGCGTAAGTCAGCGGCACGTCGCCGGGCTGCGCGGGCTGGCGGTCGATGATCGCCTTCACCCCGAGGGATTTTTCCAACAGCTCGACGAGGCGCGCGAGGGTGACGGTGTGCGACTCGCCGAGATTGAAAACTTCGTAGCCGAACTCGCGCCGCGTGCAGGCGGTGACGCCGTCCACGATGTCGTCCACGTAAGTGTAATCGCGCGCGGTGCCGCCATCGCCGAAGAGCGGGATGGGTTTCCCGGCGCGCATGAGGCGCGCGAATTTGTGAATCGCCAGGTCGGGCCGCTGGCGCGCGCCATAGACGGTGAAGAAGCGCAGCATCACCACGTCCAGTCCGTAGAGGTGATGATAGACATGCCCGAGCGCTTCGCAGGCCAGCTTGCTCGCGGCATAGGGCGAGATGGGATTGAAGATGGGATCCGTCTCGGAGAACGGCACCTTGGAGTTCAGACCATAGACGGATGACGACGAGGCGAGGGTAAGTTTCTTCACGCCAGCTTGGCGCGCGGCTTCGAGGATGTTGACCGTGCCTTCGACGTTCACGCGTTGGTAAAGCGCGGGTTCTTCGAGGCTGGGCCGCACGCCCGCGCGGGCGGCGAGGTGGATGACTTGATCGAACCGGGCCGTGTTGAACACGGCCTCAACGGCGGCGCGATCCGTGATGTCGCCGGCGGTGAATTGAAAACGTGTGCCGCCGGCCTGCGCGAGCGCGGCGAGGTTTTCGCGTTTCAACGCGGGGTCGTAGAATGGATTGAGGTCATCGAGCGAATGCACCGCATGGCCTTCGCGCAACAGCCGCTCGCACACATGCGAGCCGATGAAACCCGCGCCGCCCGTGACCAGAAAATTCATGCGCGGAAAGCTAATGGGACGGATGCGCGGCTCCAAGCTTCAACCTCCGCCCGGGAACACGGCGTCAGGCTCGTGCAATTGGGATAGCCATCCGGCCTCACAAAACTTTGTCGCATATGCGACAAAGTTTTGTAACTGCCTTTTGAGGCGGACCTGGTCTGGAAAATTCCCCGTCAACCAAGCACTGGCGGCACGCGCTCGGTCTCGCGCCGGAACTCCCGCATGAACACGCGCACCACGATGAGTCCGGCGATCAAGCCGCCCAGATGTGCGACGTGCGCGACGTGCCGGCCCAGCAGCCAGTTCGGCCAGAGGATGCCGAGCGCCGTGATGACGGCGGCCACGGTCAGCATCCGGTTCGCCGTCATGCGCACGGGGATGACGAAGAAGAGCAGCAGCGTCATGCGCGCCTCCGGGAAGATATACGTGAAGCCCGCAATGAGGGCGAACACGCCGGCGGACGCGCCGACCACGGAGCCGCCGAAGCGCGCATCGGACAGGAAAGCCGCGAGCATTTGCAACGCGCCGCCCGCCACACCGCCGAGCAGATAGAGCCGCGCGAAGCGCGCCTTGCCGAGCACGGATTCGACGGCCGGGCCGAAGATGAAAATGCTCCAGCAGTTCAGGAGCAGGTGCAGCCAGCCGCCGTGCAAAAATTGGAAAGTGAGCAGCTTCCAATACGCGCCATGCTGCAAGCCCTCGAGGCTCAAGGAATATTTCCAGACGAACACGCGCTGCCGCACCAGTCCGTGCGACCCCAGCCATACTTCATAAAGAAAGATCGCCACATTGATCGCGATGATCGTGAACGTGACCGGCGGCACGCGCCGCCAGAATGAATCGAGTCCCGCAAATGTTCCTGCCACGCGCGGAAGCTAGAGGGCGCGGCGGCGTGATTCAAAAAAATTCACGGCACGCGAGTTTGCCTGCCGCCCCCCGGCCCGTTATCACTGGCCGCTCACAACGCATGCACCGCCAGAAGCACGAACAAAAGGCCTGGCCCGCGCTGCTCGATCTCGCGGCGCAGTGGCGTTTCGAGCCACACGACATCGCGGCGCAACTCGACGCGCGCGGCCACTACTCCGTGGAACTGACCGAGGAATTTCCGCTGCTCATCAAGCTGTTCCACTACACCACGCACCGGCACACGCGCGGCGCGACGTGGCATGAGCGGCTGGAATTGTTCCTGCCGCTCGACGGCCCCGCGCGCTTTCGCATGGGCGATCAGGAGGTCGCGCTGGAACGCGGCGACCTGCTCGTGGTGGACAATCTCAAGCTCCATCACGTCGTGGATTTCCCCAGCTTCGACACGCGCGTGATCGTGATCAGCTTTCTGCCCGAGTTCGTCTATAGCCTCGGTTCGCCCTCGCACGACTACGCCTTCCTGCTCCCGTTCTACTCGAAGCTGGAGCGGCGTCCGCATGTGCTGCGCGCGGGCGACGCGGCGGCCGATCAGGTTCACGCCGCGCTCGGACGTTTGCTGGAATGTTACTTCGCGCGCGGCCCGCGGCCGTTCTTTCAAGCGGGCTGCAAGGCCTTCCTGCTCGAACTGCTCTATCATCTGGCCGCGCACTTTCGCGCGTCCGAGGTGTTGAAGTGGGAATTCATGCGCCAGCAGCAGCGCGCCTTGCAGTTGAAAAAATTGTTCGATCACATCGCGGCGCATCCGGCGGAGAAACTTTCCGTGAGCGCCGCCGCGCGTCTGGCCGGGATGAACGCGCCGCAGTTCATGCGCACCTTCAAACAGGTCGCCGGCCTGACACTCGTCGCCTACTTGAATCATGTGCGTCTCGCCAACGCCGTGCGTCTGCTGCGAGAGACGGACCGCACCATTGCGGACATCGCGGACGCCACCGGCTTCTCGGATCAAAGCTACTTCGACAAACGCTTCAAGCGCGCCTTCGGGCGCACGCCCAAGGAATTCCGCAACGAAGTGGTGAAGTGACGCGCCTCACCAACGCCAGCGCGCGGTGGGCTGCGCGACGTGGCGGACAGTCCGCTGTTCCAATGGCCCGCGTGCGTAGAGGGAAAAATCAAACGGCTCCTGCGAATACGTCCCGCCCAGCCAGCGCCGCGCGCGGTGATGCGCGATGACCAGCGGACACAGCGCGCGCGCCACGGCGGGCGCGGTGGCCCGGAACGCGCGCAACTCCGCCATCGTCTTTTCGTCCGTGCTCAGATTCTGGCCCGTGTGCGTGAAGACCGAAGTGAACCGCCCCAATGCCGCCATCGGCACGCGTTCCTGAATCAACCGCCGCATCCAGTCCGCGTCGCCGATGTAACGCCACTGCAAATCGAAGAACGCGGCCCGCCGTTCGATCACGCTCCGGCGAAAAAAAGTTCCGCAGGTCAGCGTGGAAAGCTGGCACGTCCAAGTGTGCCAAAGCAGCGGGCGGAGCATTTTGCGATGAAAGAGATAGTCGCCTTCCGCGTTCACCACCACGGCATCGCCGAAAACCATCTCCACCTCGGGATGCGCATGGAAGAATTCTTCCACCGCCGCCAGCGCGCCGGGCAGGTATTGCTCGTCGCAGTTCAAATACGCCAGCACGTCGCCGCGCGCGCGGCGCAGACCGCGATTGATGGCGTCGTACATCCCCGCGTCCTTTTCCACGAACGCCGTCACGCGCGGGTCACGCGGCAGCCAGTCGAGCGTGCCGTCGTCCGAGCCGGCGTCCTGCACGAGGTGCTCCAGTGCGACGCCCTGGTCCGCGACCGAGGCGACGCACCGCTTCAGCCACTCCGAGTTTCGGAAACTCGGCGTGATGATGGAGAACTTCATGCGCGGCGAGCGTAGCGAGTCGCGCGCGGCATGAACAGCGGAAGCCCGCGTCCTTGCGCGGAACGGTGGCTCGTGCGAGAAGTCGCGCGGGTGGAACGCACCCTCCGCAGTGAACACACGCAAACGCGAACTCTTGCTCTCGCTCAAGCACGGCACCATCGAGTCCTGCTTCAGCGTGCCCATGCTCACGCTCACGCTCGGCAACATGCCGTTCCTGATCGGCTTCGCGGTCAAGTCGCTCGGCTGGTCGGACGGCGGCGTGGGGTTGCTGGCGGCGATGCCGTTCTTCTGCCTGTTCATTCAGCCGCCGGTCACGCTCTTCCTGCAACGGCGCTGGTCGCTGCACGACATCCTGTTCGTTTCGTTCCTCGTCAACGCGCTGCCGTGGATGCTCACGCTCACCTTCCCGTGGCTCGGGCCGGAGAAGCATTGGATTTTTGCGGCCATAGTTTTCGTGTCCAACTTCGGCAACGCCGTGGCCGCCGTGGCGTGGTCGGCGGCCATCTCGGAACTCGTGCCGCTGAACATTCGCGGGCGCTACTTCGGCACGCGCAACGTCATGTTCGGCTTCTGGTCGCTGCTCGCCGTGCTCGTCGCCGGCCAGGTGGCGTCGCGCTTCGATGACGCGCTGTGGATTTTTGGCATCCTCTTCAGCGTCGCCGCCTGCGCGCGCCTCATCGGGCTGTTCTTTCTCACGCGCATGAAATTTCCGCCGGCGGTCATGGAAGTGCAGAAGCAGCGCGCGCCGCTCGACACTTTCACGGCGGTCTTTCGCGACAAGAATTTCACACGCCTGCTGATCTTCACCGGGCTGTTCGGATTTTTCTTCAACGCCGGCCAGCCGTTCTACAGCGTGTTCGTGCTGAAAGGGATTCCGCTCTCGCTCGGTGATCTGGCGGTGTTCACGACGTTGCAGACGCTCGGCCTGCTCATCGCGCTGCGGACCTGGGGCGCGCTCGTGGACCGCTTCGGCAACAAGCCGGTGATGCTCACCTCCGCGTTGCTCTGGCTGACGTTCGCCGCCGGTTCGTGGCTGGTCGCCGGCCCGGCGCGGCACGCGCATCTCTACGCGACCTACTTCATCACCGGCTTTATGCTCGCGGGCTTTCAAAACGTGGGGCAGTTCAATCTGATGATCAAAATGGTCCCGGCGGAAAACCGCGCGCACTACCTCTCGGTCTATTTCAGCTTCACGAATCTGCTCGTCGCGCTCGGGCCTTTGACGGGCGGACTCGTCTTGCGTGCGTTGCCCGAGCAGCTCGGCACGCTCTGGGGCCAGCCCATCACGCGCTATCACGTCGTCATCGTCGGCTCCATCGCGATGAGTCTGCTCACGCTCCTCATCCTGCGCACGGTGCGTGAGCCGGCCGCGCGCTCCATGCGCGACTTGGTGAACGTGATGCGGCACATGCGCGAGTTCAATCCGATGCTCGCCGCCACCACGGTCGCGGAATATTTCTTCACGCCGCGTGGGCTGGGTAAGTTGGCGAGTTCCTCGCTCCGCACGTTGCGCACGCACTCGCGCGTCATCGGCGACGTGGGCGAGGAACTGGTGGAGGGCGGCAGGCGCGTGCTGAAACAGCCGCGCGACGAAAAATAAAACCACGACACAGGAATGTGTCGCAACCTGCCGACAAGAATGTCGGCGTTACGATGCAGCGCCGGCTTTCCAGCCGGCAGGTTGGGAGACTTTCCAGTCTCCCGTCCGTGAGACTTCCCAACCTGTGAACAAGCTGGGCCGCGCTGTGCAGAAGTTTTTCACCCGCGCCCTTTGCTTCGCGAAACTCGTTTGCTAAATCCACGCCCGCATGTCCGCGCGGTCACTAAAGAACATTGTCTATTTCGATCTCGAAACGCAGAAGTCGGCTGATGAAGTCGGCGGCTGGGGCAACATCCGCGACATGCGGATGTCACTCGGCGTGACTTACAGCACCGGTCTCGGCCAATACACGATCTACGGCGAGCGCGACGTGAATTCGCTCATCGAGGAACTGCGCCGCGCCGATCTCGTGGTCGGCTTCAACAGTCAACGCTTCGACTACACCGTGCTCCAGGGCCACAACGACTTCTTCGATCCCGAGCAGATTCCCACCATGGACATGATGGTGGACTTGCAGAACAAACTTCAGCACCGGCTCTCGCTCGACTCCATCGCGAACGCGACCTTCGGCGTGGAGAAGACGAGCGAGGGCTTGCAAGCCATCCGCTGGTTCCGCGAGGGCAAGATGATGGAGATCGCCGAGTACTGCTGCTTCGACGTGAAGATCACGAAGATGGTCCACGAGTACGGCATGGCGAACGGGCAGATTTATTTCACGAACAAGTTCGGGAAGAAGATCGCCGTGCCGGTGACGTGGTGAAGAAATAGCCTCACGCAAAGTCCGCGAAGGACCCAAAGGAGGAAAAAAATTCAGTCCAATGCGTACTTCGCGGACATTGCGTG
>JANNGC010000421.1:0-3013 GCA_031380445.1 Pedosphaera sp. | reverse complement strand
ATCGACAGAGCCGCTCCCAATCATTAGCTTGAGCCCATGCCTATTCTTGACCGTGTCCACGTTCTCACCGCGGCCCTGTTGACGGGTGCCGCCCTGGTCAACGCCGCCGATTCTTCCATCATCGCCGCCGGCGCGAAGCTGGAGAAGCTGGGCGGGGGTTATGAATTCACCGAAGGGCCGGCGGTGGATCGTGAGGGCAATGTCTTCTTCACCGATCAACCGAACGACCGCATCGTGAAGTGGAGCGCGGCGGATGGGAAATTCTCGGACTGGCTTAAGCCCGCGGGCCGCGCGAACGGAACTTACTTCGACAAGGCCGGCAACCTGCTTGCTTGCGCCGACGAGAAGAACGAGCTGTGGTCCATCGCGCCCGACAAAAAGGTGACGGTGCTCGTGACGAACTTCGGCGACAAGCTGCTCAACGGCCCGAACGATTTGTGGATTCGTCCCGACGGCGGCCTCTACTTCTCCGACCCGCTCTACAAAAGAAATTATTGGAAGCGCGACCCCGCCATGCACCAGGACGGCCAGCATGTCTATTTCCTCACGCCCGACCGCAAGACCGTCACGCGCGTCGCGACCGACTTGAAGCAACCCAACGGCATCATCGGCACGCCCGACGGCAAGACCCTCTACGTCGCCGACATTGGCGCGCGCAAAACCTACTCCTACGAAATCCAGTCCGACGGTTCGCTCACCAACAAACAGCTTTTCTGCAACCTCGGCTCCGACGGCATGACCATTGATAACGAAGGCAACATCTACCTCACCGGCAAAGGCGTGACCGTCTTCGACAAGACCGGAAAACAGATCGAGCAAATCCCCGTGCCCGAAGGCTGGACCGCGAACATCACCTTCGGCGGCCAAAACCGCGACCTGCTGTTCATCACCGCGAGCAAGAGCGTTTACGGAATCAAGATGCGGGTGAAGGGGGCGAGGTGATGGGTGGGGCGGGCTGACTTACCTCAACTGTAGAAGCCAGGCTTCCAGTCGTTGTGTTTCAGACTTTTGATGGAATTTTCAAATGCCTGAAACGCTGGCAGTTCACGAAGGGGTGAGAAATCTTCGATGCAATCAACGATGCGCCAGAACGCTCGTGCCGTGTCGAACTTCTTGAGGCGTCGCCCGGAAAGTTCGCACGCAGCCAGCAGAGCTTTTCTTAGATCGTCTTTCGGATCGGGTCGTGATTCGACTCGCTTCAGCGAAGGAAGCCCCAGCGGGGTCTTGCCGTTCGGATTGCCTGCGGCCTTGCGGATGGCGAACTCATCAAAACAAAGCCACGCCTCCAGCATTCGTACAGGCACCACGGCGACAGCGGGCGGTTGGTTCTTTCGTGGAATAGCGGCAAGCGCCGCTCGTATTTCTGCCATGCGTGACTCGGAGGATTGTTTCTCGGCGTCACGATGCACAAAGAGAACGTCGCAGGGATGGAGTTCGATGGCTTTGCCCATCTTTTCAGCCAACCCTTCTGGCGGCTTTGGAAGGCGGCCAAACTCCGCGCGCACGCCTTCGGAGAGCGCGATGCCGCCGATTTGTTTGAGGGTCCAATTGATGATGGGAATCAAATTGGCGTCCGTCGTCCCGTCAGAAACCAGCGTGTGCCGAATCTTCATCACGCGGTTACGTTGTGACGAAGAGGCCAAACTCGGGATGATCAATCACGCGCCGGGAACGATGCTTTGACGGTTTCTCCATGCGAATGACCGCCGCTGGGTTGAGGTAACTCAGCATCTCGCCCTTGCTCACTACGGCGGGCTTGTCTTCCGCCTTGGTTCTCCAATTGTCCGCCAAGCAGGCGAATTCGACGCGTGTGAACTCTTTGCCGTCACGGAGATCCTTTGTCGGCTTGGCCAGCAGGATCGAATCGTCTGGCACGGCCATCACCACTGATGGCGAGTGCGTGTTCACGATGACTTGCCGGAGTGGATTCGATTCGTCCGCCGGTTCATCTGGATCGGTCGCGATGTCCTGGAGCAGCTTGAGAATTGACGGAATCCGATCCGGGTGGATTCCATTCTCCGGCTCTTCCATGCAGATCAGGCCAGGCGTTTCGGGATCCAATTCCAAAACGGACAGCGCGAGAAATCGCAGCGTCCCGTCGGACAATGCGCGGGCCGGCAGTTCAGTTCCATCGGGGCCGGTCATCATCAAGGTCAGCAACTCGCGCTTGTCATCGCGATCCACCCGAACCGAGCGGACGCTTCCAATCAACTCGCTCAAACGGTTCGAGAGCTGGCTGTAGATTCGTTCCGGGTCTTCCTTGGTTGTTAACCGGGCGAGGTTGGCGGCTAGGTGCCGGCCGTTGCTTTCCAAATGAGTTGAAGCTGTGAACTCGTCGGGTTGTCTCAGCGAAGTCGGTTCCAGTTGCAGTAGCCGCCATGACTGCATTTCTCGGCGCGCGCAAAGTGCGGTCGGACTTTCGGCGGCGGTAGAAGACGAGAGCACTGTTCTGGGCAGCGCGGTCGCCGCGCGTTCATAGGCTCGCCCTTTGCCCGATGCGTCCTGGTGCAGCTTAATGATGCCGGTGCCATCCTCTTTCTTGCCGGTAGAAATGAACGCCACGCCCGCTCGGCGCCCCGTGATGACCCCATTCCGCCATTCCCGGACATTATGCGGGAAGATCAAGTGCGCGTGAGCAGAGCCGCGCTGGATATGCACCAATTCTTCCTTAACGATCTCCAGCGGGTTGGCATTCGAGCCATTCGTGGCATCACGCCGCAGCCGGACCACCAAGGTATAGCGCAGAAATGTGATCGCTGCTTTGCCTGTCTGCCCAAGATCGTCCACGGCCTGTGGCGGAATAATCATCTCCGCCTCAAAGGAGAGTTCGTTGGCTGTCTGATTTCCAATCCGATGGAACAGGCCACGCACGTCGATGTTGTGACCAGACTCGTCGCGAACACGAAGCGCGGCTTCGAGCAACGGGTAATTTGCGGTCAGGCTGAGAAAACGAATCGCATCAAACAGGTTTGATTTCCGATGCCATTCGCACCCGCGATGCAGGTGAACGGGC
>JANNGC010000850.1:0-4004 GCA_031380445.1 Pedosphaera sp. | reverse complement strand
AGTCCGCGAGTTCATAGTCGCGGCAAAAAGGCCATGTTTGGGCGGGTGATGATCGCGCGGACTCGGCGGTCCGCGCTCCTACGCTTTGGGCCACAGGCCCTCGAGATGCACCCGCCACGTCGGCCCGGCCAATTCCCCCCTTCCCACGCCCGCGCCGGTTGGGTAGAAACTTGTCGCTCGCCCGCGTTCGCCGCAGACACGAATGACGTGCGCGCAAATCTGATGCTTTGCGATGTCCCAACGTCCCGCCGCCTGCGGCAGAACCGCGCCGCCCTGCTCGGCCTGCTGGTGCTCCTCGCGTCGGCCGTGTTCGCCGCCGAGCCGATGATCATCACCAGCGTCAGCAAGCAGTTCGTCGTGCGCGGCACGCCGCAACGCTCGGCGCTCGCCGCCGGCGCGAAGGATGATTACGCCTACCTCGATCCCGCCACGCTCGCGGTGACGTGCGAGAAGGTGAAGCGCGCGCTCGAACAGGAACTTGGCTGGGGCGACCGCTGGCGCGGCAACATCTACTTGAACATCCATCCGGTGCGCCGCGACCGCGAGACGCCGGACATCCAGGCGTTTCAAACCGACCGCGGCTGGGCCTACCGCATTGATCTGCCAGATGAAATTTCGCGGCGTCATCTGCTGGAGGCGCTGGTGGAAACGCTCGTTCTCGAATTCGCCGACCGCGCCGCGACGAAGAGTTCCGTCGAGCTGCCGCCGTGGCTGGTCCAGGGTTTGACCGCGCATCTTTCCGAAGGGCGTCTCGCAGGCATCGCTTTGCAGGCACGCTCGCTGCAACAGATCAGCGACGAGCCGCTGCTGCGCGCGCCGCGCAACTTAAAGCACATTGACGTGGACCAGGCGCTGCGCCAGCGCGTGCAGGCGGGCGGCATCCTGAACATTGATCAGTTGAACTGGCCGGAGTTCGACGGCGACCACGCGATGAGCGCGGAGGACTATCATCACTCGTCGCATCTGCTCGTGCGCGAGCTGCTGCGGTTGCGCGGCGGGCCGGACGCGCTCTGCGCCACGCTCGCGCTGCTGCCGGAGCATTTGAACTGGCAGACGGCTTTCCTGCGCGGCTTCGAGCCGCATTTCAAGCGGATGCTCGACGTGGAGAAGTGGTGGTCCATCACGCTCTCGCAATGGCGCGCGCACGACGTGTCCGTCTTCTGGTCCAGTCCCGAGGCGCGGCGCAAGCTGGAGGAAATTCTCTACACGCCGATGGAGGTGCGCCTGCCGAATGAGGCCCAGCCGCACCTCACGCCGGTGTCGTTGCAGACGGTGTTGAACGACTGGAGTTTCGAGCAACAGTCCGGGCTGTTGCAGACGAAGGTGGATCAGCTCCGCATCGCGCAACAGCACAGCACCTCGAATCTTACCGCGCTGGTGCTCGGCTACCACCGCACGTTGGCGAAATACTTGGAGACGCGCCGCAACCCCGGACGCCTTTTCACCGAGCGCCGCGCGCGCAGCGCCGTGGCGCAGGCCGTCGAGGAATTGAACGCACTGGACGAGCAACGGGCGCGGCTGAACGGCGAGGTTCGCCCCACCAACGCCCGTGCTGACAAGACCGCGCGCACCGAGACTGTCCACCGCGCCCGCGATGGCGTGTCGCCGTGGAGCGAGCCGCGCCCCGGCCTCGCGCCGCTGCCGTTGTTCGGGCCGTGAGGTGGAGCTGGTCGCGGCGCGACCGCCGCGCTCCCGGAGCAACTCCATCCTTCCCAAGTCCGCCGCGCCTGCTACAACAGCAGCATGGCCTCCGAAGCGAGCAAGACCGGGTTCAAAGTGTGGGAGACAAACAACTTCATCTCCGAATCCATCCCGCTGCCCGAGCTCGTCGCGCGCGTGCAGGACGGGAGCATCAAGGCCGGCACCTGGATTTTCTCCGAACAGCACGACGCCTGGGCCAAGGCCGTTCACACGGCGGAACTCCAGATGTTCTACCACCGCCGTCCGCCCGCCGCCGTCGCGCCCGGAACCATTCCACCCGAGGCCTTGCGCCGCGTGAAAATTCTCGCCGAGATGAGCGACGAAGACCTCGGGCGTTTCCTCGCCTTCATGGAAGTGCAGACCGTGCGGCAGTGGACGCCCATCGTCCGGCAGGGCGAGCGCGGCGATTCGATGTTCCTCGTGCTGGATGGCGAGGTGCGCGTGCGCCTCCTCATTGACGGCAAGGAGACTACGCTCGTCACGCTCGCGGCAGGAGATTTCTTCGGTGAAGTGTCCCTCTTTGATCAAGGCCCGCGCTCGGCGGACGTGATTGCCAACACCGACGCCGTGCTGCTGAAAATTTCCCACCGCGCCTTCGCCGATCTCAGCCAGACCGCGCCCGAACTGGCCGCGCCCGTGCTCATCGGCATCGGCAAGACGCTCACCGCCCGCATCCGCGCCGACAATAAACGCTTCCGCGACACGCTGGTGCTGGCGCGCGCATCGCACTAAGCGGAGTCCGTGATTTTTCAGGGCCGTTGCCAAAACAAAACCCGCGCCTCGTTCCCAAGGCGCGGGTTTCTGAATTCTCTGAACTACGGTTAAACCTGATCGATGCGCGTCTTGCCGGGCACGGGCAGTTGATACAGACCATCCGCACCGGGCTTCGTCGGCGTCTCCGCATCCCACGAGAGGTTCTTCGGCATGGTGTCGTTCTTCGAGTCGAGCGCCTGCTGCCAAGTCACTTCCTTGCCCGTGTAGGTGGACATGCGGCCGAGGATCGCGGTGAGCGTGCTGTAAGCGCCGTTGAAACCTTCGTTGTAGGGCTTGTCGTTGCGGATGGCGTCGAACCAGTCGTCGTGCTCCTGCTGATACGGGTCTTTCGCCTTGCCGGTGTAGCGCCACGGATTTTCGCCGGTGATGACGTTGCGCTCGAAGTCGGTCTTGCCCTTGGTGCCGATGGCGGATTGCGAAACATCATTCCAGCAGCCGAGCTGATGGCGGCACTGGCTGAAGCAGACCGAGCCGTCCTCGTAGGTGTACTCGACGACGTGGTGGTCGAAAATTTCGCCGTAGTCCGGGCCTTTGCGGGTTTCGCAGCCGCCGTTGCCGCGCGCCTTCACGGGGTAGCCCTTCTTGAGCCAGTTCACCATGTCGAGGTTGTGGATGTGCTGCTCGTTGATGTGGTCGCCGCAGAGCCAGACGAAGTAGTACCAGTTGCGGAGTTGGTATTCCATTTCGGTGAGCTTGCGACCGGCGTTCTTTTCCAATTCAGCACGCGGCTTGACCCACGGCGTGTTGCCATTCCAATACGCGCGCATGGCCACGATGTCGCCGATCTGTCCGTCGTGCAGACGCTTCATGCACTCGATGTGGCCCGCGTGATGATGGCGCTGGAGACCGACGCCGACTTTCAGATTCTTCTTCTTCGCCTCTTCCGCCGCCGCGAGAAACTTGCGCACGCCTGGACCGTCCACCGCCACGGGTTTTTCGGTGAAGACATGTTTGCCCTGGCGCACGGCTTCCTCGAATTGCATCGGGCGAAAGCCTGGAGGCGTCGCGAGAATCACCACGTCGGCCAGCGAGATGGCGGCCTTGTAGCCTTCGAAGCCGAGGAACTTGTTGTCGTCCGGCACCTGCACCTTGTCTTTGTGCTGCCCGGCCAGTCCGCGCAGGCTGCCGTCCATGCGATCCTTGTGCACATCGGCGACGGCGACGAGCTTCACGCTCTCACCCGTGCTGAGCGCCTGGCTGGCCGCGCCGGACCCGCGTCCGCCGCAGCCGACGAGCGCGACCTTGATGGTGTCGCCGGGCGAGAGCGCGCCGTAGGCGATCTTCTCAATGGGCAGCGCGCCGAGCGCAGCAGCGCCGGCGACAGTTTTGGAAGCGTGGGAGAGAAAACTCCGGCGCGTGAGAGCCTGGGAGGCTGTGATGATTTTGTTCATAAGCTATGGGTTAAAATGCTTTTTTCTCAGACGCCCGACCAGCGCGGCGCTATTCACGACCGTGGAAATCGGGAGACGACGGAGCGTGGCGATTCAGTTTGGCGATGTCCAGTCTGGCGTGGCGTAACGCCGGCTTTC
>JANNGC010000377.1:0-6598 GCA_031380445.1 Pedosphaera sp. | reverse complement strand
GAACCGGGCGCGCGCGAAGTTTCATCTTCGCTCCATTCGTCATTCGTCATTCGTCACCGCTCTTGCTAGTCTCGCCGCGTGAACAGCCACGCCAATGACCATGCCACCGCGATCCCGCGCGCGAACGTGCTCGGCGTGGGGGTGTCCTCGATCAATCTCGCGCAGGCCGTGGCGGCCATGGACACGGCGATCGACGCGCGACGCAAAGGCTACATCTGCTTCGCGGGCGTGCATCCGGTGATGGAGGCGCAGGCGGACGCGGCGCTGAAACGCATTTACAACCGCAGCTTCCTGACCACGCCGGACGGGATGCCGATGGTGTGGCTGAACCGCTGGCAGGGCGCGCGCCATGTCACGCGCGTGTACGGGCCGGACCTGATGCTGGAAATTTTCCAACTCTCGGAGTCACGCGGCTGGAAACATTTTTTCTACGGCGGCAGCGACGGCGTGGCCGAAGCCATGCGCGTCGAGATGATGAAACGATTTCCAAAACTGCAAATCGCCGGCACTTTCGAGCCGCCGTTCCGCGCGCTAACCAACGAGGAGGAAAGGCAACTCACCGCACAAGTGCGCGCCGCGCAGCCGGACCTCATGTGGGTCGGCCTCGGCAGCCCGAAGCAGGATCGATTCATGGCCGCGATGTTGCCGAAACTGGACGTGACGCTGATGGCGGGCGTGGGCGCGGCGTTCAATTTTTTCACGGGTCGCGTGCCGCAGGCCCCGCGCTGGATGCAGCGTTCGGGGCTGGAATGGTTTTACCGCTGCCTGCACGAGCCGCGCGTGCGCGGGCGGTATTTCTCCACGGTGCCGCGCTTCATCCTCGCCGCGCTCGCGCAACGCGTAGGGCTAAAAAAATATCCGCTGGCGGAGTGAGCCAGGAATTTTCCGCTCCGTAGCGGAGGAGTTTGGAGCGCCGGTCTCCGGCCCGGCTCGTGGTGTCCACGCTTCCTTCGCGCCGGGTCGGAGACCGGCGCTCCATCATTTTCTGCTCGCGACGCGGGTGGGACTTCATAGGCTTCGCGACGTTTGGCAGCCAGCACACTCAGTCTTCAATCTTCGGCGACACCGGAGGCCGCGTCCCGCCAGAGCGGGCGGGCGTGGGCGGCGTTTCTGATTTTGAACGTGCTGCTGCTCGGTGCGCTGTTCGGCCCCGCACTCACCGGCCGCGCGCTGCTCGCGCCGCTGGACCTCGCGCCAAATCTTTTTTCCAAATACCGCTGGCTCGATCCCGCTGCGGATGGCGTGCCGAAAAATCATTACATCCTCGATCTCATCATCGGCGATCTGCCGCGCAACACGCTGGTGCATGAGGCGTGGCGGCGCGGCGAACTGCCGTGGTGGGATCCCTACACGCACCTCGGGCGTCCGCTGGCGGCGGAGGCGAACGCGGTCAACGCCAGCGATCCGGTGAAGTATGTCCTCTACCGCCTGCTTCCGTTCGAGGCGGCGTACAACTGGGCGCGCGTCGTGCCGTTTTTTCTGAGCGGCCTGATGATGTTTTTGCTGCTGGGCCGGTTGGGCGCGCGCGGCGGCTTCGCGGTCTGGGGTGCGCTGCTCTATGAGTTCGCCGGGTGCAACTTCGTGATGTTCAGCGGGCCGATGGTGCAGGCGACGTTCACCTGGTATCCGCTGCTCTGGCTGCTGTGGCATCGCGCGGTGGAGGGGAAAAAGTTTTTCTGGTTCCTCGTCTCCGCGCCGGCGGTGGCGCTGATTCTTTTGTCGGGAAATTTGCAGAGCCACGCCTACGTGCCGTTGTTCGGACTGGCGTTTCTGATCAGCTACGGGTGGAGGCAGTTTGAAAACTGGCGAATGATCGTTCCCGGCCTGGTCTGCGCGGGCGTGCTCGGGCTGGCGCTGGCGGGACCGTTCGTGTGGCCGCAGGTGGAATTGTATCTCACCTGCGAGCGGGAACTGCCGCCGCCGCTGCCGGTGCGCGCGTATCTGAGCGGGGTGGCGTCGCTCTCGGCGCTGTTCCCGTGGAGCTTGGGAACTTTTCGCACGCTGGACGCGAGCAAGCTCTTCGGCCAGTACCTGCTGGGCTTCTGGATTTATCTCGGCTCGGCGGCATTGGTCATCGCGGCGCTGGGCGCGCGGCGCGGCCCGGCGGAGATGGAGCGGAGCGCGCCCGCGCGCATGGCGCTGGCTCTGGTGGCGGTTTACTTCGTGGTGTGCTCCACGCCGTTGCTGCGCGTGCTCTATGTCCGCACCGCGTGGCTGGCCGTGCTGGGGCTGGCGGTGCTGGTGGTGCGCGGGCTGATTTTTCTGCGCGACTCCGAACGGGCGCAAAAATCCTGGGCCGTGACCGTGCTGCTCGCGGCGGGGCTGCTGGCCGGAGCATTCAACGTGGGCGCGGTGTGGCTGTATCCGAAAGTCCAGCCGCGCGTGGAGGCGCGCTTTCTCGCAGCGCAGGAGGACAATCGGGCGCTCGACGCCGCCGTCCCGTTGCGGCGTTTCCAAGTCCGCAACTTTCTCAACGAAGTGACGTTGAAAAATCCCGAGACGGCGCTGGCGCTTGGTTCGCTGGTGGCTCTGGGAATTTTCCTCTGGCGACCGCCGCAGGCGCGCACGGCGGTGCTCCACGGCATCTTGATTCTGAGCACGCTGCCGCTGCTGTCGTTCGGCCATCGCTACGTGCCGCTGCATCCGATGAAGCTTTGGGAACAGCTCCGCGCGGGCGGGCCGGAACACCGGCGCGTGCTGCCGGAACTGCCGGCCCACCACCGCCTGACGGAGACTGCGCCAGGGATGCACGAGGCGCTTTTCCCAGGCGCGATGTCGCAGCTCTACCGGGTGCACGTGGTGCATGGCTATTCCTCGTTCCTCTTCCGCCAGTTTGGAAATCTTGCCGCCACCACGCCAGCGGCGCAGCTTTATGACGCCGAATACCTCTCGGAAAAACGCGGCCTCGAACGCGGCGAATGGCGCGCGCCAAATCCAACCAACTGGTCGCGCGCTCACTGGGCCAATGGCGCGACGCGCCCCATCATCCCAAAGTCCGAATCGCTAAATACACTCGTCGTCGGCTTCCCTTCCGGCGAGGCTGCGGACTTGATTCGCACTGACACTTACTATCCGGGCTGGCGCGCCTTCGCCGGAAACACGGAGCTGCCCGTGCAACTGGAGCCGCCGCTCTTCTCCCGCGTGCGCGTGCCGGCGGGGGCCACGGAAATTCGTTTCACCTACGAGCCGCGTTTTTGGCGCGCGAGCTTGTGGCTGGCGGGCGGCGCTGGATTGCTCTGGCTCGTCGGTCTGGTTTTCTGCCGCACGCGGCCCTCTGTCCCATGAACGATTCCCACGTCATCCTGTCCGTCGTCGTTCCCGTGTATCGCGAGGAACGGAACATTCCCGAGTTCGTCCGCCGCATCCGCCCGCTGCTCGAGGCCGTGACCGCGCGCTACGAAATTATTTTCGCGATGGACCCTTCGCCGGATCGCACCGAGGAAGTCGTGCTCGAACTGCGCCGCGACGACCCGCGCATCAAGCTTCTGAAATTCTCCCGCCGCTTCGGCCAGCCGATGGCCTCGCTCGCCGGGATGCAATACTCCGCCGGCGACGCGGTGATCGTCATGGATGTTGATCTCCAGGACCCGCCCGAAATCATCGGCGAGATGATCGCGAAATGGCGCGAAGGGTTTGAAGTCGTCTATGCCCAGCGCCGCAGCCGCACCGGCGAGAACTGGATCAAGCAATTCGTCTCCTGGGCTGGCTACAAGCTGATCAATCGCATCGCCGAAGTTCACATTCCGCCGAACACTGGCGACTTCCGCCTGATGAGCCGGCGCGTGGTCGAGGAAGTCGTGCGGCTCAAAGAATGCCACGGCTTCCTGCGCGGACTGGTCGCGCTCGTCGGTTTCAGGCAAACGTCCGTGATGTTTGACCGTCCGCCGCGTTTCGCGGGCGAGGGGAATTACAACCGTCTGATCGGCTCGTTGCGCATCGGCTTCAACGGCATCTTCTGCTTCTCCACCTACGCGCTCACGATCAGCACCATGTTCGGATTTTTCGTCGCGGGCGGCTCGTTCCTGCTCATGGCGATTTACCTCCTCTACAAGATCATGGGCTGGGAAATTCTGTGGGGCAATCCGACGCTCGTCATCCTGATCTCGTTTCTCGGCGGCATCCAGCTCATCAGCGTGGGCGTGCTGGGCGAATACATCGCGCGCATCTACGACGAGGTGAAGCAGCGGCCCAAGTTCATCGTGGACCGCGCGCACGGCTTCACCGACGAGAGCAAGAACCGCTAACCCGCTCCGCGCATGTCCGAACTGTTGCGACAATTCCCCTGGCCCGTGCTGCCGAGCATGACCGTCGCGCCCGTCTGGCAGGGCAAGCAATTCACCATCGCGGGCGAGGCGCGCGACGTGTTGCGCTACGACGAAACCGAGAGCCACTGGTCGCCGGAACTGACGGGGATGCACGAGGCCGAGGCGGGGGCGAACCATCCGATTGATGTGGCCTCGCGCGCGCTGGCCGTGCGCTCGCTCGAACGCTGGGTTCCGCGCGAGAATGCGCTCGTGATTGATGTAGGCTGCTCCTCCGGCTTTCTCTTGCAGGAATTGCGACAGCGCGCGCCCGGCCTCGCCTTGATCGGTTCCGATTACATCGAAGGTCCGCTGCACGCGCTGGCCCGGCAGTGTCCCGGCGTGCCGCTGCTGCAATTTGATCTCCGCCAGTGCCCGCTGCCCGACGCCTGCGTCCACGGCGTGACTGCGCTGAACGTGCTCGAACACATTGATGACGACGCGGCGGCGCTGCGCCACATCCGGCGCATTCTCAAGCCCGGTGGCATCGCGCACATCGAGGTGCCGGCGGGGCCGCATCTTTACGACATCTACGACGAGCACCTGATGCACCACCGGCGCTACACGCTGGGGCAGTTAAAAAAAATCTCGCGCGAAGCCGGCTTGGAAATTCTTTCCGCCACGCATCTCGGCGCGTGGATTTATCCCGCGTTCGCCTGGGTCAAACGGAAGAACCGCCGTCTGCTCTCCTTGCCTGCCGAGGAAAAGAAACGTCTCGTGGCCGGGCAAATCCGACAGACCGCGCAAAGCCCGCTCTTGCGGCTCGTGCTGCAAGCGGAACTCGCGGCGGGCCGGATCATTTCCTACGGCTGGGGCATCCGTTGCGTGGTCGTCCTGCGCCGGGCGGTGTGAGAGGAAATCACCGGCGAACCATTGTGCTCCGCGTCATTTCCAATCCTGAAAGGATTGTATCATCCAGCCCAGGGTTGCCGAGTCCGCGAGGCTACCCTGGGTGGTGACGCCAAAAAAATTCCCAACTCTGAAGAGTTGCATCAGGCCCGTGTTTCACATTCCCGGATTCAACCCTTGCAGGGTTGATGACTCATCACATCGCCACCCAGCGTAGCGCCTCGACGGCGCAACGCTGGGCTGGATTATCCGAATCCTTTCAGGATTCAAAACAGGCGGCGGATGATGTGGGCGGGGCCATGCTTGAACGCCGCGCCGGACGTTCACAAACTCAAATGCCCCAACGCCAGCAGGCCGTAGCAGGTGTATTCCGCGTCGAGATGATCATCGGCCCAGTGGCCGTGGAAGCCGCCTTCATTCGTCCAGAGCGTGTCCACGAAATCGAGGCAGGGCTCCTTGATCTTGTCGAAGGGCGTTTGCAGTCCGGCCAGCGCGTGGAGCGCGGTGGCGGTGGAGAGCAAGTCAGGAATGGGCGCGCCCGGCACAGCGAGGAAGCCGCCTTGCGGATGCGCCTGGGCGAGCAGCCAGCCGCCCACGGCGGCGTTCACCGGCATGTTCAACTGGCGCAACACGGTGACGGCGGCGGCGGTTGAGTTCGTCGCGCCCACGGGCATGGGGCCGCGTCCGAAAATTTCGTTCGTCCACGCGCCGTCCTCGGTTTCGAGAAATTTTAGCGAGCGTACCAGTTCCAAGGGCTGCGGCAGTTGCGCGCCGAGGTCTTGGTAAGCCGCCACGCCGAGGAACGCGCCGTAAGCCGTGCCGCGTGCGCTGTCGGGCGCAGGGTTGAAGCCGCCGTCGCGCGCGCGGAAGGTGGTGAGGCGCATGAGCAGCGCAGGTGGAGCGCTAATTTTCAAAGCCGACCAGCAGCGCACCAACGCGCAGAGGTGAACGAAGTCCAGCGTCGCGCCTTCGCCGAACGACATGGCGAATTTGCGAACGCGCTCTTCCTCAAACGGCTGTTGCAGCGCAGTCAGCGCGTCGAGGGCGAAGACGGTGTAGTAGAGATCGCTGCGGCCTTCGCGGTCGGGAAAGCCGCCGTCGTCGTTTTGTTGCGAGCGCAGGAAGTTGGCGACGAGCGCGGTGGCGTCCGCGCCCAGGATTTTGGGCGCGAGGCGGGCGACTTGCAGCATTTCCAGCCGGATGCTCACGCGCGGGATGGAAGGGCAGTGCGAGGCGGGGCGCAAGGGTGCAGACGGAGCGCGGACATTCCTGTCCGCAGCAAGCTGCTGAGTGAGGTGGCTTTGAAATGATTCGGAAGCGCACCGACGCAGGTGGCTTGCTGCGGACTGGAAAGTCCGCGCGCCATAAAAAAGCCGGGCGGCATTGCTGCCGCCCGGCTGGTGATTGGTGTGCGCGAATTACTTCTTCAGTAGGTCGCGGATTTCGGT
>JANNGC010000360.1:0-5282 GCA_031380445.1 Pedosphaera sp. | reverse complement strand
CGGCGGCAGGTTTTTCACCGAGGAATTTGGAGGCGGCTTCGTCGTGGGCGCGGAGGAGGTTGTCGAGGCGGGCGCGCAGGGCGGGCTGGCCGGCGCAGGCGAGGCTGAGGAAGGCGGCGCGTTCTTGGGGCGAAGAAATCTCGACGGCTTGCTCGAAGAGTTCCTTTTCGCGGTCGGGCTGCTGGTTCGTGTTCATGATCGTGTCTTTCTACCGAGACATGCGGAGTGCGGGCGGAGTTTGGGCCAAAAAAGTTTTGAGGGAAGGAGGAACCACAAAGGCACGAAGGACACAAAGATGGGAAATCCGTTCAAGCCTGCTTCGTGTCCTTGGTGTCTTGGTGGTTCACCTCTCAGGCGCTCTTCCGCAACTCCTCCAGCAGCCACGCCCGCGCGTAGGCCCAGGTGCGCTTGGCGGTGCGTTCGGAGAGGCCGAGCATTTTGGCGGCTTCGACATTCGGCAGGCCGGCGAAGAAGCGCAGCTTGATCAACTCCGCGGCGGTCTTGTCGCGCGCGGCCAGCTTGTCGAGCGCTTCGCTGACGGCGAGCACGGTGTCGTCGTCGCTGGCGGCGGCCACGTCGAGGTCGGCCCAGTCCACGCGGAGGAATTCGCCGCCATGCTTCACCGCCTTCTTGCGCCGCGCGTTGTCCACGAGGATGCGGCGCATGGCTTCCGCCGCCGCGCCGAAGAAGTGGGCGCGGTTCTCGAAGCGCGCGTGGCCGTTGTCATCCACGAGCCGCAACCAAGCTTCATGCACGAGCGCGGTGGCCTGCAACGTCTGGCCCGGCTGCTCGTGCGCCATCTTCGCGGCGGCGATGCGGCGCAGCTCGTCATAGACCAGCGGGAGCAATTCGGCGGCGGCCACGCTGTTGCCCTGCGCGGCGGCATCGAGAAGGCGGGTGACGTGGGTCATGGCGTGTTGTGTGCAGAAAACAGTCCGCTGGAAAATAAAAATTGCCGGCCCGCTCGCGCGAACCGGCAATTTGCAAAGTTCTAACTCGGCCTACGCCTTGATGTTCATCTCGTACTCGTGCTTTGTGGTCTTGCCCGGCATCGGCACGGGATACTTACCATCCGCGTCGGCAATGATCGGGGGCGGGGAGTCCATCGTCCACTTGTCGATGCCCGGCGCGTATTCCATGTCGTCGTTCAACATGTCTTCGTAGCGGATTTCTTTGCCGGTGTGCGCGGCCTTGCGGCCCATCGAAGTGACGACGCTGGCGGTCACGCCGAACGGCACTTCGTTGTAGGGCTTGTCGTTGCGGATGGCAGCGATGAGATCGTTCCACTCGTTGAGGTAAGGATCGTTTTCCGCCGGCGGCACGTTCGACTGCCAGAGCGTGTTGCTGCGGCTGGGCAACTGGCCTTTGTGAATGCTCGACGGGCCGCTGTAATCACCCGTCTTCGCCGCCACCGCCATGCCCTTGGTGCCGTGGACGTGGCTGAAGTAGAACGGGTCCGCGCCGCTGTTGCAGCGTCCGTTCATGTAGAATTTCGCGCCGTCCTCGAAGGTGTATTCCACCGCGTACGAATCAAAGTTCTGGTCCACCCACGCCTCGCCGTCGGGCGCGGTGCGATAGTGGCGGCCGCCGAGCGCCTGCGCTTTCACGGGCCACGCGTTTTTCATCCAGCAGAGATGGTCAATGTGGTGAATGTAGAAGTCGCTGAAGCAGCCGCCGCTCGCCCAGAGGAAGCTGTGGAAACGGGAAATCTGCCAGAGCAGTTCGCTCGGGAAAGTCGGCTTGCCGGGCCAGCGTTTCGAGAACGCCGACGCCACGGGGCCGTGCATGCGGTAACCGCGCATGAGCATCACGTCGCCGATTTCGCCGTCTTCGACGCGCTTGTGCAGTTCCTGAAGATGGCGCGCATGGCGCGACATGAGACCGACGCCGACCTTCATGCCCTTCGCGTCCGCTTCCTTGGAGAGTTCGAGCATCCGGCGCGAGGTGGGGCCGTCGGCAGTCACGGGCTTTTCCATGAACACGTTCACGCCTTTCTCGATGGCGTATTTGAAATGCACCCAACGGAACGCGAGCGGCGTGGTGAAGATGGCCACGTCGCCCTTGCGGAGAGAATCAATCGCGTGCTTGTAGCCGTCGAAGCCGATGAACTTGTTGTCCGCCTTGACCTGCACCTGATCGTTGAACTTCTTCTTCAAGTTGTCGTGGCTGGCGGCAAGTTTTTCTTCAAACACATCCGCCATCGCCACGATTTTCACGGGGCCGTCCTTGGCGGTCAGGGCGTTGCCGGCGGCGCCGGTGCCACGACCGCCGCAGCCGACGAGCGCGATCTGGATGGTCTGGCTGTCCTGCGCGTGGACGTGCGGCAGCACAATGCCCGCGAGCGCGGAGACGGTGGCGACCTTGCCGGTGGTTTTGAGAAATTCACGACGCGACGTGGCGGCGGAGAGATTGTTGTCGGGCGATTGATTCATGTCGGTATTTCGGGACGAAGCACCGTGGAAGTCAATTCAAGGAATGTCTGGGGCGCGCGGGACCGTTTGGAATTTTCCTGCTCGCCTCGCGCCACGTCCTCTGCCAGAAATTTCCCATGACCAAATACTCCATCGCATTGGCCGGCGTGATGTCGGCGTCCTTGCTCTCCACTTTCGCCGCCGAGTACACGGTGCATACGTGGAAGAAGATTCAGCTCAGTGATCAATTCTGGAGCGAAGGCGCCGCCATCGGTGACTTCAACAAGGACGGCAAGATGGACGTCGTCTCCGGGCCGTATTGGTGGGAAGGGCCGGACTTCAAGGCCAAGCACGAATACTACCCCGCCACGAAGTCGTTCAAGCTCGGGCCGATTTCCAAAATCCCCGTCCCCGGCTTCGAGGGCGCGCTCGGGGCGAACAACACCTACTCCGACAACTTCTTCGCCTTCACCCACGACTTCAACAAGGACGGCTGGGACGACATTCTGATCTACGGCTTCCCCGGACTAGACGCTTCGTGGTACGAGAATCCCAAGAACGCCGCCGGGGCCGAGCACTGGGTGCGCCACAAAGTCTATGGCAACGTGGACAACGAATCCCCGCAGTGGGGCGACATCACTGGCGACGGCAAGCCCGAGATCGTTTCCAACTCCGGCGGCACCTTCGGTTACGCGCAGCCCGACTGGAGCGACACCACCAAGCCCTGGACCTGGACCGCCGTCACCCCCAAGGTCGGCTACCAGCGCTTCACCCACGGCATGGGCTTCGGCGACGTGAACGGCGACGGCAAGGCCGACATGCTCGAAGCGAAAGCGTGGTGGGAGCAGACCGCCACCGGCGAATGGACCAAGCACGCCGCCAACTTCGGCAGCGGCGGCGCGCAGATGTACGCCTACGACGTGAACGGCGACGGCCTCAACGACATCATCACCAGCATCGAGGCGCACGGCTACGGCCTGGCGTGGTTCGAGCAGAAGCGCGACGGCGACAAAATCTCCTTCACCGAAAACCGCTTCGTCGGCAAGACCGCGAAGGAGAACAAATACGGCGTCGTCTTCTCGCAGCTTCACGCCATTGATCTCGTGGACATGGACGGCGACGGCCTGAAAGACATCGTCACCGGCAAACGCTTCTGGGCGCACGGCGCGCATGGCGACGCCGACCCGGCGGGCGCGGCCGTCGTCTATTGGTTCAAGCTCGTGCGCAACGCCGACAAGAGCGTGGACTGGATTCCCTACCTCATTGACAACGACAGCGGCGTGGGCACGCAAGTGCTGGCCGCCGACGTGAACGGCGACGGCCTCAATGACGTCATCGTGGGCAATAAGAAAGGCACCTTCGTCAACGTCCACGGCACCAAGAAGGTCAGCAAAGAAGAGTGGGAGAAGGCGCAGCCGAAGGTGGGGAAGTAGTTGGGCTAAGTAACGGTTAGGCGGCACTACGCGCACCATGAAACAGAACATTTACACCATTTTGCTGCTGTCAATTCCCGCGCTCTGTGGAGCGATTATCGCGTTAGTCAATTCCGAAAGGGCAAACGAGATAACGGAGAAGATTGAGGCTTGGATGAGAAGGCGAAGAGAGATTGTTTCCCAAAAGAAGGGCTTTTTCTCACGCTGGATTGTTCGGCCACCTTTGAGCGTGATAGTGAAGCTGTGCGACTGGACAGATTCTCTAGCCCACCGGGGAGTCAAAAACGGGATTCGGACGGCTGCGACTCTCTACGTTGTTGCGTTCTGGATCTTGCTTGTCATTTACGCCTTCACGCTGCTCGTAGGCTGTGTCATCGCCGTTTTGGTTTTGATTTTGGCTTTGTGGATTATGGGTCAGATGCTCGGCGGCAAGAGCAGTTCTACAGAGGACGCGCCAGCCCGCTCGTCGCCTAGGGGTTCTGGTATTTTCTCATTTGCTACAGAGTGTCGGCACTGCGGAAGTAAGGACCATGCATCCGACGACTGCCCGCACGATAAAGGTTTCCTCGGTCTCGGCGCAGAAACTAAATGCCGGCACTGCGGAAGTAAGAGACATGCATCCGACGACTGCCCACACGATAAAGGTTTCGTCGGTCTCGGTGCAGAGACCGAATGCCGACACTGCGGAAGTAAGAGCCATGCATCCGACGATTGCCCACACGATAAAGGTTTACTGGGTCTCGGCGCAGAAACCAAATGCCGACACTGCGGTAGCAAGGAACATCCGAGCGACAATTGTCCACACTAAGTTCCGAAAGCAGGCCATGACACATACCGTGCCGCCTAACCATGCGCTGTAGCGCTTCTGGCGGCACTACTAAGCATGACCTCTCCCGCCCAACAACTCCGCCTCCTCCTCGTCGCACTGTTGTTGGCCCTCATCCTCCTCGGCACCACCGGCTGCGTGGGCTGGGGCAGTTCCGCCTTGCCGCCGCGCCTCACGAAAGCGGAGCAGGCCCGCGTCCGCTCGGCGCATCTGCCCCTGACCGTGGGCGTGGAGCCGTATCAATATCCCGCCTACTCCGAATCTCTGCGCAACGCCTTGCAGCGCACCAAGCTCTTCGACCGCGTGGACGCCTTGGACCAGTTCTCCGAGCCGCCCGCCCTCATCGCGCGCGTGGAGGAACAAATCTACGGCTCGGCCACCGTGCCCGGTTACACCCTGCTCACGCTCGGCCTCTTTCCCACCTCGGTGCAGGAGACGATGGGGGAATCCTTCTCGCTCACGCCGCCGAACCGCCCGGAGCAGCGCGTGCCCATCAAATACACCCATCGCGGGCGCACCACCCTCGGCTGGGTCGCCCTCCTCGACGTGTTCCACCCGCACCGCACCATCGTCCCCTTCAATCCCGAACACAGCCGCCGCTTCCTCGACCGC
>JANNGC010000349.1:0-8905 GCA_031380445.1 Pedosphaera sp. | reverse complement strand
GGAAATTCTCAAGCGCCTGCACGCGCCGCTGCTCACGAGCCACTGGAGTGACGGCTGTTTCATTCTGCTGCGCCGGCTCTTTCGCTTGAACCAGGAGCTGATGGTCTTGCTCACGCCGGAGATCATCGCCAAACGCTACTTCCGTCTGCTGCACGACCGCGTGGACGACGCCAGCGTGAAGGCGGTGTGCGCGCAAATCCTGCACGACGAGGAGGGGCATGTGGCGTTCCACGTTGATTATCTGCGGCGTGCGTTCGCCGGGCTTTCTCTGCCTTCGCGCGTGTTGTTGCGCGGTGCGTGGCGCGTACTGTTCCGGCTTTCGGTGCTGGTCGTGCTGCTCGACCACCGCTCGCTGCTGAAGGCGTGCGGCGTTTCCATCGCCACGTTCTGGTGGGACTGCGAACTAATGTTCGATGATGTGGCGGCGCAGATTTTCGCCTTCGCGCCGAGCGGGGTGCCGGAAGCGGCACCGGCGGCGGAACCGATTGTTTGAGCGAGGAGGAGACTTGGAGGAATCATGGAACCAGTCGGCATCATTGTCATCACAGCCACCTTCGTCTTCGTGTGGCTTGCGGTGTTGAGCGCGGTGGTGGGCGTCATCCTCTGGTCACGGGAGCGCACGCGGTTCCTGGGGCCGTTCGTCACGTTCGTGCCCACGCTGACCTTGCTGGGCGCGTCGGGCGGTTCGTGGGGCTTGGCGCTGCTGACGGCACGGGTGGCCGGGGAGTCGCCGGATGCGCCGTGGCTGGCCTGGCTGATTGGGCTGGGCCTCGGCGGTGTGGCGGGCGCGCTGCTGGGATGGTCGTTGAGCAAGAGGAAGCAGGGAGCCGCGCGCTGAGACTTTTATGAAGATGCCATTCAACGCTTTCCCAACTTCGCTGTCGAACCGCCGATGACCACGCCTGCTCACGCGCTGCCGCCGCTCGCCCTTGGGCAGATTCCCACGCTGCTGCGCGGCGAGCCGGGACCGATTCAATTGTGGATCGGCGACTGGCGCGCGTCGCGTGTGCTGCTCTACGCCGCCGTCACGGTGGCGGGCACGGCGGCGTTCGGACTGGTGCTCGGCGCGTGGCGTGATCCGGTGCAAGGCGTGTACACCGCGATCAAATTTCCACTCATCGTGCTGCTGACCGCGCTGGGCAATGGACTGCTGAACGGGATGCTCGCGCCGCTGCTCGGCACGAACATCAGCTTCCGGCAGTCGCTGCTCGCGGTGCTGATGAGCTTCACCATCGCGGCGGCGGTGCTGGGCGCCTGTGCGCCGCTGATCTATTTTGCGATTTGGAACGCGCCAAAATTTTCTGGCGCGGTGGCCGGCACCGCGCTGACGATCCACAGCTTCATTTACCTGGGACTCGTGGCGGCGATGGCGGTGGCGGGCATTGCAGGCAACGTGCGCTTGCTGCAACTGCTCCGCCGCCTCAGCGGCAACGAAGGCGCGGCGCGGCGCACCTTGTTCGCGTGGCTGGCGGGGAATTTGTTTCTCGGCAGCCAGCTTGCGTGGATCGCGCGGCCTTTTGTCGGCGCGCCGCATCTGCCGGTCGAATTTTTGCGCCCGAACGCGCTGGAGGGAAATTTCTACGAATCCTTCTGGCAGCACTTGCAGCAGATTTTTCAGTGAACGAGTCAACGAGAAAATTATGAACGAACCACAACCGTCCGCCACTCCGCCGCCCATTCCGCCCACCATCAACTCCGCGCTCCCGCTCGGCGAGCATCCCGATGACCGCCTGCCCATCACCGGCCCCGTGACGGCGGTGGAGGCGATGCTGCGCCAGCCGCGGCGGATGCTGTTCCAACTGCGGCAGTCCGGCGCGGCGCAAATCATCGCGGGCCTGCTGCTCGTCGCCGTGCTGTGCGCGGCGGTGTACGGGCTCGTGGTCGGCAGCTTCGCGGGCGGCGCGCAGTACTGGATCGCGCCCGTGAAAATTGTCGGCGGCATGGTCGTGGCTGCGCTCATCTGCCTGCCGAGCCTCTACATTTTCTCGTGTCTCGCCGGCTCGCAGGCGCGGCTCGCGGAAGTGTTTGGTCTCGTCGTCGGGCTGCTGGTGCTGACGACAATCTTGCTCATCGGTTTCGCGCCGGTGGCGTGGGTGTTTTCGCAATCCACGAATTCCATCACGGCGATGGGTTTCCTGCACCTCGCGTTCTGGACGGTGGCCACATTCTTCGGCTGGCGCTTTCTGAAGAACGGCTTCACGCATCTCAGCGCGCAGTGCATGGGCGCGCTCTACGTGTGGATTTGCATCTTCGTCCTCGTGTGTTTGCAGATGACCACGGCGCTGCGCCCGATCATCGGCACGAGCGATGATTTTTTTCCGAAGGAGAAAAAGTTTTTCCTCGCGCACTGGTTTGAAGTGCTGGAGCAGCGCCCGGCACAGAAATGATTTTCCATGACCGCACGTGAAAACCAGCTCCGTCGCCGGCTCCGCTGCTGGACGTGGTGGCTCATCATCGGCCTGGTGGTGAGTGGGGTGACGGCGCTGCCGCTCCAGTCAGAACTGGAGTTGCTGGCGCGCTGGTTCGGGGCAGGGGATCTGTCGCCCGCGCAGGCAAGTTCCGGCTTCGTGAAATGGATTCTCATCGTGCGCGACGGACTGCGTGAGACAAACGGGAAATTCCCCTTCCTTGCCTACGG
The DNA here is from genome assembly GCA_031380445.1 of Pedosphaera sp. Classification (GTDB taxonomy): domain Bacteria; phylum Verrucomicrobiota; class Verrucomicrobiia; order Limisphaerales; family SIBH01; genus JANNGC01. Next base: position 6,267 of record JANNGC010000349.1, on the reverse strand, counting down.
CACCGACTGGCTGGCCTTTGCCCACATCGTCATTGCCATCGCATTCGTGGGCACGCTGCGGCACCCGGTGCGGAACCTCTGGCTGTTCCAGTTCGGCATGATCGTCAGTGTGCTGATCATTCCGTGGGCGTTGATCACCGGCGAGGTGCGTGGGATCCCGATTTACTGGCGGCTGATTGATTGCAGCTTCGCCTTCGGCGGTTTCATTCCGTGCTGGCTGTGTCACCGCTGGGCGCGGGAACTGGAACGAACGCACGCGGAGGGACAGCGATGACGGAACCTTGAACTTCGAACTTCGAACTTTAAACAAACGCGCGCGTGCGTCGGCCCCGTTCAATGTTCAGAGTTCGAGGTTCAAAGTTCAAAGTTCCCTGCGCCACGCCCGCGCCACGCCCGCTTCACCCAACCGTCACCAAATTAAGATTTGCCTTCCATTTTTCACGCCGCAATTCTCTGCCCACGCATGGCACAATCGATTTTTCACCCCAGCATTGAAGGCGCGCAGCACGGCGCGAAAAGCCTCCCGGACTTTCTCGACTACGCCCGGCTGGCCGGGGCCAGCGGCGCGCAGCCCTCGAACTACATGCTGCACGGCGGGAAACTTTTTAAGAGCGCGAAGGAAATTCAGGACGCCTTCGCCCAGCGCGGCATGACGCTCGACGGCATCTCTGCGCACTGCCCGTTCTGGGTTCACACCAGCGCCTGGACCGGCACGCGCAGCGGCAATCCCTTCATCCCCGCCGACGTGGCGAAGAAGTCGCCGGCGGAAATTGAGAAGTGGGCGGAGAATTATCTGCTCAAGCTCATGGACCTCGCGGCGGAACTGAAGGTCAAGATCATGCCCATGTTCTGGGGCGTGGCCTTCGGCTGGGAACTCGCGACGGGCTACCCGTGGGGCTTCTGGCAGGGCGGCGATTACGATTTGATTGCCGAGGGCAAGGAACGCTTCGTGAAGAAGACGGCCAAGCTCCGCAAGCACGCGAACCAGCTCGGCATTTATCTCTGTCACGAAATTCACCCCGGCACCGCCGCGATGTGCGCGGATGATTTCAATCTGCTCGTCGAGATTTGCGGCGGCGACAAATGCCTGGGCGTGAACGCCGATCCCTCGCATTGCTGGGAAGGCGAAACGTGGGAGACGCGCTTCATGAAAGTCGCGCCGCGCATCTATGCCGCGCATGTGAAAAACTTCGTCATCCGCTCCGGCATCCCGCTGCGCATGATGGAACCGAACTGGCAGAAGCGTGCCATGCAGTTCACCGACCTCGCCAGCGGCGACTTGAACATGAGCCGCTACGTCGAGTGCCTCGTGCTCGCGGGCTATCCGCAACGCTACCGCCACATCATGAAGCGCGACTCCGCGCCCCTTGTCGTCGAGGCCGAGAGCGCCTACCGCGATCTCGACGCGACCAGCGCGAACGGCGTGGCGTATGTGCGGGACAACCTGTGCTTCCCGCTCGCGGCCGGTTCGTTCGAGGACGGCATGGGCGCGTGATGTCAGCGGAGTGCCGCTCTCCGAGACGGCGCGTGGGTGGAACTGGTCGCGCTGCGACCATATTCAGTGGGGCGGGCGTCTCGCCTGCCTCCGTCCGATGGCCGTCTCGGCTGTCGAAAAGAATCACCAGCCGGGACGGCTGCCCCACTACCCGTCGGAAGCTCCATCGTGTTCTCAAAGTCGAACGCCTCACCGGCTGCCCTCGCGGCGCGAGCACTCCCACCATCAACTGATCTCCGACGCCCCTTGAACTCATGCGCCTCCGTTTCCCAGCCTTCTGTTTTTTTCTCGCGGGCCTGCTGCTGGTGACGAAGGGACTGGCGCTCGATTTCGCGGCCCAAAAACTGGACCTGAGCGCCATCGCGCTCGGCGTGGCCGCGCTGGGCGTGTGGCGGATGCCGCGCGCGAGCACGAACTGGCGCGGCTGGATCACACGCACCGTGGCCGCCCTCGGAATGCTCGCCGCGATCCCCGCGATGATCCTGCTCCTGAGTTTCGTCCTGCCGTCGCCGCGCGAGGGCGGCACGCCGCTGCTGTTCCGTCTGCCGCTCTCGATTGGTTTCATCCTGCTCACGGGCGCGTGGATTTTGCGCGGCTGGGAAAACCGCCGCGCGCACCGGCGCTGGCGCATCAGCCTCGCGCTGGCGCTGGCGTGGTATCCGGTCTTCGGCCTCGGTGCGGCGCTGGGCTGGGGCGGCGGCTGGTGGCCGGCGGGGTTGATCTGGCTCGCGCAAGGCGGGCTGCTCTGGCCGCCCCGCATGGCGACGCCTCCGGTTTCCGCAAAATCCTGATCTCCTTTCGCATCGTTTTTTCGCTCCGAGGGTGAGAAATGAATCGCATGTCATTCAGCCGTCTTTTGTTCCAGGTCGCCGTCCTGGCCGCTTGGGGAGTTTCGCATTTCGTCTTTGCCGCCGCGCCTTGCCGCATCGAAGTCGTGGACCAGGAGAACGGTTGGCCCGTGCCGCTCGTCCAGCTTCGCACCACACACAACCTCCTCTTCGTCACGGACAACGCGGGCGTCATCGCGCTGGATGCGCCGGAGCTGATGGGGCGCGAGGTGTGGTTCGACGTGATCGGCCACGGCTACGAGGTGAAGAAGGACGGCTTCGGGATGCGCGGCGTGCGGTTGAAACCGGAGCCGGGCCAGACGCTGAAGGTGGAAGTGAACCGCACCATCGTGGCGAAGCGTCTCGGTCGGCTCACCGGCGCGGGGCTGTTCGCCGAGAGCCAGAAGCTCGGACGCGATCTGGACTGGCGCGACGCGGACACCTTCGGCTCGGACAGCGTGCTGAACGCGGTGCATCGCGGGAAAATGTTCTGGGCGTGGGGAGACACCACGGTGCCGAATTATCCGCTCGGCCTCTTCGACACGCCGAGTGCGACGACGGCGATTCAACCGCTGAGTTCCTTCGCGCCGCCGTTGAAATTGAAGTTCGACTACGTCACCGACGCGCGCGGCAAGACGCGCAACACCGCGAAGATGCCCGGCGACGGGCCGACTTGGGTGACGGCTTACACGAGCCTGCCGGACAAGACCGGTACGCCGCGCCTCGTCGGCTCGTACATGAAAATTCGCAACCACCTCGACGTGTACGAATGGGGACTGTGCGTGTGGAACGATGACACGGCGAACTTCGACCGCCTGCGCGTGGTGTGGAAAAAATCCGCGGAGTCGCCGAAAGCGCCGCCGATGCCGGACGGTCATCCCGCGTTTTGGAAGGACGCGAGCGGGAAGGAGTGGGTGCTGTTCGGCAATCCGCTGCCCAAGCTGCGCTGCCCGGCGGCCTTCGAGGCGTGGCAGGATTCATCGAAGTGGGAAGTGCTGACGCCGCAGGAAAGTTTGTCCTCTGGTAAAGATGGCCAGCCGGTGAAACCGCACAGCGGCTCCATCGCGTGGAATGGATTTCGCCAGCGCTGGGTCACGGTGTTCGTGGAAAATTTCGGGAAGCCGTCCGCATTCGGCGAACTGTGGTATGCCGAAGCGGATGCGCCGACCGGGCCGTGGGGCCAGGCGGTGAAGGTGCTCACGCACGAGAACTACACATTCTACAATCCGCGCCTGCATCCCGAATTCACGCCGAGCAACTCGCCCGTGCTGCTGTTTGAAGGCACCTACACGGCCGAGTTTGCCAACAAGCCGCCGCCCACGCCGCGCTACAATTACAACCAGATGCTTTACCGGCTCGACCTGGATCAGCCCGCGCTCAAGCTGGCGCAGGAACGGTGAGGGGTTCTTCCGTCCGCTACTCTTCCACTTCGCGCTGCAACCCGGCTTCACTCAGGTGGTGCGAGTGCTTGAACAGCGCATAGACCGCGCCGCCGACGAGGCTCCAGAAGAGGCTGCCGGCGAAGGCGAGGAGCGAGAGGGAAAGGCACGCGGTCGGATCGGCTCCAGCCACGGCGGCGGTGAGCAGTTGCACGAAAAGATATTCGCGCACGCCCAGTCCGGCGGGAGCGATGGGCACGGCGGCGAGGCAGATGACGGTGGGCACCACGAGGCAGAGCGCGAGCAGCGGCACTTGCATTCCGAGGCCGCGCGCGAGCACCCAGAATTGGAGGACGCAGAGAAAATTGAGCGCCATCGAGAGCGCGAGGGCGCGGGTGAAGAAGCCACGTTCCTGCCCGAACTTGCGACACGATTCCAACGAGCGTTCCAGCGCCTCGCCTTTCGGCAGCTTGCGCAGAAAATCCCGCGCGCCGGACCAGCCGCGCGATACGCCGCCGCGAAACGCGAGGAAGACAAACACGGTGGCGAGAAAGGTCATGCCCAGCAGCATGACCGTGGCGGAGACGATGGGTTCCTTGGACGTGATGCGGAACAGTTCCGAGAAGCCCGCCGATGGTTCAGAGAAAACTCGCATGAACGCGAGGCGCAGTCCGAGGCGCTCAAACAGCCAGACGTTGGGGATGAGCATCACCGTGGCGAAGACGAGCATGGCCCACAGTCCGATGACGCGATCCACGAAGACGGTCACGACGGCCTCGGTTTTCTTGTGCTGCGTTTCGCGCGCGGCGCAGTAGGCCTTCATCACGTCGCCGCCCACGGTGCCGAGGAGGAAGCAGTTGAAGAAATGAGCGACAAGGGAAATTTCGGCGGCGCGGCTGAAGGGCAGGGTGAGTCCTTGCACGCGCAGCACGGTGCGCCAGCGAATCACGCCAATGAGCAGCGTGCCGCCCATGAGCACGAAGGACAACGCGAGTGATCCGAGATGCACACTGCGGAGCGTCCGCCCGAGCGCAGGCGGGCCGTAGGTCCAGCCGAGCCGCCATTGTTCGGAGCGCGGGAGCTGCTGCCAGCGGTCGTGGTCAATGGTCTGCCCATGATCCACGAGCGGTGCGCAGGTGGCCGGGTCTTTGCACTTGGATTGCTCGCGTGCTTCGTTGACGAAGATGGAGTGAAAAATCCAGAGCAGCAGCACCGCGCCCACCGCGACGCGCCAGCTCGTGTTCCAGATTTTTTTAATTGTGCTCACTCGTGGCCCCACAAGCCCTTCACGTAGGAGACACCGGTCCGCACCTGTTCTGTATTCAGGCTGCCGCTGAACTCGAACACCTTGATGTGCTCGGGCCGGACGTATTTTTTCAGCGCGGCGAAACCAACGCAGCCGGTGCCGGGTTGCTGATGATCGCGCCCCGGATACTCGACATCGTGAATGTGAAAGCCGGCGAGGCGCGGCTCCAGCATGTCCACCTGGCTGACGTGATCAATGAAGCCGAGATTCTGTTTGATCTGCGCGTGGCCGGTGTCGTGCCAGTAGCGCACGGTGGGCGAGTCAAAATTGCGGAAGAAGTATTCCAGCTCGTGGTCGAAGGGGATTTCCTCCAGCCCTTCGCGGTTTTCCACGCCGAGTAACAAGCCGTGTTTCTCGGCCTCGGGAATCAGGCGGCGCAGCATGTCGTGCGCGGCTTCGATGTAGCGCGGGCCTTTGTCCTGGCGCTTGCGCTGCGCCTCGTCGGCGAGCTTCTGGAACTTCGGCGTGTCCTTCTTCCCGTCCTGGATGAGTTCCACGAGTTTGTCGGTGTAATCCTTGATGTCCACGCTGCCCATGTGGAGGACGACGAGCGGGGCCTTCAGGCGCGCGGCGGTCTCGAAGGTTTTAAGCGTGTGCTTCCAGGCGTTCTCCCGCTCGCGGCGGTCATCGGAGGAAAATTGGAAGATGTTTGGCGCGGCGCGGTCGATGCCCATCGGGAGCGGGCAGAAATTGTGGACGGAAGAAATTTTGATCAGCCCGCTGTCCACGGCGTCGAGGATGCCCGGCAGCAGGCTGATGCGGATGCCGTGGCTGAGTTCGGCATAGTCGAAGCCGAGCGCGCGGATTTCCTCCAGCATGGCGCGGCCATCGGTGTGGCGTGCTGAGTTCCAGCAACTGGAAAGCGAATACATAAGCAAAAGGCCGGGTGCGATAACGAGACCGCACCCGGCCAGAATGGTTCTCGGGAATTACAGATCGGCGTAACGGGCCGTGAGCATGGCGGAGAAACGCGCGGCTTTCATCTTGCGGCGTTTGCGTTCGCTGGGCTTCTCGAAGTGGCGGTGATTGCGCACTTCTTTCAAGGTGCCTTCGCGGTCGATTTTCTTCTTCAACCGGCGCAGGGCCTTGTCAACTGGTTCGCCTTTCTTGAGTTTAATCTCAGTCACTGTGTATTCACTCCTTCCTGGATTCCCCGGACGGCACAACGGCCGATCAGGACTTTGGAATCGGAGGCCGCAGAATAGGGGGGAAAGGGGTCGTGTCAACGAACGCTTTCCGGGATTCCAGGGGATTTTCCAC
>JANNGC010000348.1:0-1739 GCA_031380445.1 Pedosphaera sp. | reverse complement strand
CCGCAGACCCACCGCGCAGCCAGCGCGCCAGCCCTCCGCCGCCCTCCGCGGTCTCTGAGCTTGAGTCGTTCGGCCTAACAGCACGCGTTTTCATGAGAGCAACCAGTTGAGAAAGAAGAAAAGACAGAGAAGCCCAACCTGGAAGATGACGAACGGAAGGCACACCAACAAAACAAGGATAACAAACGCCCACCCAAGCTGAAGCACTTCCCAAAACACTTTCAGGTCTTGCACCCAGCCTATGTCCATCCTGGCCTCGCTTGTTACGGCGACGTTTACATTCTTTTTCGGGGTTATTTCATTTGTCATAGGGCAGGCTGTTACGCGGTTTGTCTTTGATCCGATTTCCGAGATGCGCCAGATCATCGGCGAGATCGCTTACACGATCATGCTTCACCGCAACGTCATCCAAAACGTCGAGCAAGGGGATATGCCGCAGGTGCAGCCGATCTGTTACGAGTTCCGCAAGCTGGCATCCCGACTCACCGCACTTCAATACTCGATCCCATATTATGATTTTGCGTCCAGGCGCGGCTTGGTTCCATGCCGGGACCAGATTGCCGCGGCGGTCTCTAACCTCATTGGGATCTCCAACACCAGTGACCGGACGCCTTACGAACTCATCCGTGAGCGAATCACCAAAGTCGAGGATGCGCTGCGAATACGCCGTGAACAATAGTCCTGACATCGACCGCGCATCGTGCTGGCCCGCGCCGACCCACCGCCCATCACCATGCGCTCGCGCCGCTTTAACTCGAACGGAAACCGAACAATTCGATGCAGCGAACTGCTCCGGTCTGTCACGTCGCGTGCTCACTCCGCCACCGCCTTTCCGCCCGCCGCGCACGCGCCGCGCCAGCCCTCCGCAGCCGCTGATCTCTGGTCGTTAGGCGTTTCTACGCGCTCTTGACAGAACGAACGGTTCTGGCCACATTCTGGCCAGAATGGCCTATGAAATCATCTTCGCACCCGAATCCATCGAAGACCTGCAACGTCTCCGCGCTGTGGACCGCTCCGGTATCGCTACGGCCATCGAGACTCATCTTCGCCACACACCGCGCAAGAAGAGCAAGACCCGAATCAAGCGTCTCCGCGGCCTCCGTCAGCCGGAGTATCGGCTCCGCGTGGACGATTTTCGCGTCTTTTACGATGTCGCCGAGCCAGAGGTCCACATCCTCGCGGTCATCGCCAAGCACCTAACCTACGAATGGCTCGAACAACACGGAATACCACTATGAAGCAAATCGCCCTCTCCGAAATCAAAGACAACCTGCCACGCTTTCTCCGCGAGGCGGCGGCCGAGCAGATTGTCATTACACGTCACGGTCGCCCAGCAGGCATTCTCGTTGGTTTCGCCAGCGAGGACGACTGGCTCGACTACCGGCTGGAGCATGACCCAGGCTTTCTCGACCGCATCGCCAGCGCACGCGCAAGTATTCAGGCCGGCCGCGGTGTGCGAATCGAGGATTTGGACGCCGCCTTGCAAAAGGCCGAAGCGCCTAACCATGCGCTGCAGCGAACTGGCCCGCGCGACACGGCCCCTGCTTCCGGCCCGCCGCCTTCGCCCACCCCGCCACGCAGGGGCCGCGCCGCGCGGGCCAGTCGCTGAGCTTGGGGTCGTTCGGCGTTCTAGTCGTCTTTTGTGAATCGAACGCTAACATTACTTAATAAAGAATTGCCAGCCACGCCTCAGCGAACTGCGAACCCGCTTCTTCCAGGCCGCATCTTAAGTCCCACCA
>JANNGC010000284.1:0-2005 GCA_031380445.1 Pedosphaera sp. | reverse complement strand
TGCGCGGAAGATTTTCACCCGTGGCAGCGGTTTCATTTTCCTCCGGTGAACTGTTGCGTGCGGCCAGCAAGCAGGCGCGGTTCCGACGCAAGCAATGGCTGGCCATGTTCCGTTACCTCGCGCTGGCGTTCCTGCTAGTCGCGCTGGCGCGTCCGCAGGTCGAGAAGGGAATCGGTGACGAAGATGCAAAGGGAATCAACATCATGCTAGTCATGGATTTCTCCGGCACGATGAAGACCAAGGACTTCATGATGGAGAACAAGAAGGTGTCGCGTTCGGACGCGCTCATCAAAGTCATCGCCGAGTTTTTGCGCGCGCGGCCCAAGGACAAAATTGGCGCAGTGCGCTTCGACATGGACGCCTTCCTCATCAGCCCGCTGACACTGGATCACGACTGGATGATCTCTCGCCTCAAGGACGAGAAACCCGGTCGCGGGACCGCACCCGGCTCGGGCTTGCTGATCGCGGCGGAACATCTCCTGCCCGCGACGAATCAGACCAAGGTCATCATCCTCATCAGCGATGCGGAGCAGGTGAACGCCGGTCCGCCGCCGAAGGATGTGGCGAAGGAATTGGCAAAGCTGAACATCAAGGTGCATCTCATTCAGGTCGTGGATTTCAAGGACATGGGCATGCTGCGCCAAGATCGCGAGAACGAGATGGTGCAGGTGCCGAAGCTGACCGGCGGCCAGTCGTTTCAAGTCGCGGACTTCGCCGGCTTGCGCAGCGTGTATCAGCAGATCGACAAGCTAGAGAAGGCGCGCTTCACCGAGGGCAAACAGAAGAGCTACCGCGAATTGATGGCGTGGTTGGCCGTGCCCGCGCTGGCGCTTTTGCTGTTGGAATTGCTGTTGCGCCAGACCGTCTGGAGGCGGCTGCCATGAAATTCGCCGTGCTTTACTGGTGGCTGGCGGTCGTGGTCATCCTGCCCCTGTGCCTGCTCATCATCCAGTGGGGCGCGCGGCGCAAGCGGGCCATGCTCGACAAGGTGATCGCGTCGCGGTTGCGCGAGCAGTTGCTGCGCTCGGTGGATTACGGCGAACGGAAATTCAAGACCGCGCTCTGGCTGCTGGCGGTGACGGCGTTGCTCGTGAGCCTGGCGCGCCCGTTGTTCGGCCATCGCGAAATCAAGGTGGAGCGGCCCGGCGTGGATTTGATGATCGCGCTCGATATTTCCAAGAGCATGTTGGCCGAGGACGCGGTGACCAACCGGCTCCATGCCGCCAAGTCGGCCATCTTGCGCCTGCTCGACCGGCCTTCCGGGGATCGTGTTGGGTTGATCGCCTTCGCGGGCGAGGCGTTTCTCATGACTCCGATCACGCAGGATCATCAGGCGGTGGTGCGCTCGCTCGAAGCGTTGACCACGACGGCGACTTCCAAGCCGGGCAGCGACATCGCGGCCGCGCTCAAGCTGGCGGTGCAGTCCTTTGATCCAAAACAACAGTCCGGCAAGGCCATCGTGTTGATCAGCGACGGCGAGGAATTGCAGGGCGACGCCATCGTGGCGGCGCGCGAAGTGGCGACGAAAGGGATTTCGATTTTCACCGTGGGCGTCGGCTCGACGACGGGCGCGCGCATCGCGGACCGGACGCCGCCGCGCAACAATGACCGTCCGCAGTTCGACGTGAAGTACGCGAAGAATGAGTTCGGCCAAGAAGTGATCTCGCGCTTGAACGAGCGCGTGTTGCAGCAGGTCGCCGTCTCGGGACGCGGGTTCTACGTGGCGCTCGGTGACGAGGGGCAGGGGTTGTTGACCATCAGCGAGCGCGGCCTGGCGCCGCTGGCGCGCGGCACGGAGGTCCGGCAGTCGAAGGAGATGCGGGAGTTTTTCCAGATCCCGCTGGGCCTGTGCGTAGTATTGCTGCTCTGGGAAATGCTTGTGAATGAACGGAGAAAAGGTCAGAAAGCGACAACCGTATGAAGACTCAAATCATCGCCGCGCTGCTTCTCAGCACCACGCCGCTGTTCGCCGACTTGCACGAGGCGAAGGAACTGATGAAGCAAA
>JANNGC010000259.1:0-4989 GCA_031380445.1 Pedosphaera sp. | reverse complement strand
CTTTCGAGCGCAGCGAGGCGAGCCGCGCGAGCATCCTCCCCTGACCGCCAGTTGCGCCCGAGCTGCTCGCGTGGCTCGCGACTCCCGCGTCGGCCGTGACGGTTCGACGGAGTCTCACCCCACCGTTCAGGGGCCGTGCGCGGCCGAGTCGCGGCTTGCTCGTGCCTTTGCCGCCGCCGCCTCCTGTCCGCCCATGCAACTTCCAGCCTGCTTGGTGAATTGACGGGCAAACCTCCTCGGGCGACTATCCCGACACCATGAACTGGCGCGAACGCATTTCGAGTGACCCGGCAATTTTGCGGGGCAAACCATGCCTCAAGGCCACGCGCATTCCCGTCGCGCTCGTGCTGGGCTATCTGGCCGCCGGACACGACGCCGCTGCCATCTTGCGCGAGTTTCCCGATCTCAAGACCGAAGATGTGTCCGCCTGCCTCGATTACGCCCGCGACCTCGCTGAGTTCACCGCCGTCGCGGCATGAGCCTGCATTTTTTCAGCGACCAGTGCGTGCCGTCGGAAATCACCGGCCTCCTCCGTCAGCACCAGCATCGCGTCACGCTGCTTCGGGAAGTGCTGCCCGTTCGGTCGCCCGACCCAGTCGTGATCGCCAAGGCTCAGGAGCTGGGCGCCATCCTGCTTTCTTTGAACGGCGATTTCTCGGACATCGTCGCTTATCCGCCGGCGGCCTTCGGCGGCATCATCGCCATCCAGTTGCACAACCATCCAGAAGTGATTCCGCCGCTGATGAAGCGGTGGCTTGATTTCTGTGCCGCAAATCCCAACCGCGAGTTTTATCGCGGGAAACTCTTTCTGGTAGAGCCGCACCGCATTCGGATTCGGGAGTAGGACATTGAATTTGCGTCTCAGGCCGGTTCCGGGGCGGGGGCTTCGCAAGCTGGCCGCCCGCTCGCGAACTCCTCATTGCCCGCGCGAGCATCAGCCCAGACCGCCGGTTGCGCCCGAGCTGCTCGCGTGGCTCGCGCCCCGACTCGGAGTCGGGGCAGTCACGGTTCGGCGGAGTCTCACCCCACCGTTTCGGGGCCGCGTTGCTTCCGCGCTCGGAACGTCACGAGGTTCAATCCCATCGCGGTCGCAAGCTGCTTTTGCCGTCCGTCCGTGCTGATGAATTCTTTGGCGGCAAGGACTTTCGCGGTGGCGCAGTGCAGCACATCAAGCGAGCGGCAGCCAATCTTGCCACTGTGTGGCTCCGCGAGTTTGATCGCTTCGGCAAAGGCTTCCTTCCATTGGCCATCCGTGGAGACGAGGACGCCCGATTGCAAATCCGCCGCGACGAGCGCGCGGGCGGCGGTGGCTTGGGCAGCGGTGGCGCTCCTGGAGAAAACTTTGAGCTGCAGGGCGTTGGTCATTTCCAACTCGTGCAGCGGCGTGAAGAAAAGCGGCTGGCCCTGGACGAGCGCGATGACTTGGGACTGTCCGGCTCCGGGCAGTAAAGTTTGACGAGGCAGCTGGTGTCCAGATAGGTCACGACTCGCCTCCGCGCGCGTCCTGGACCAGCGCGCTCAACGGCTGACCGGGCGGCTGGTCGCCCCAGACGGCCTTGGCCCGCGCGAGAAAATCCGGCTGCGGGCGCGAGGCGGGAACGAGCTTCGCCACGACTTGTTCATGCTGCGTGACCTCGACTTCTTCCCCGGCGGCGAGCCAGCGCGAAATCTTGGCCCACTGTTCCGGCACCTGCTGAACGCTGGCAGTTTTTCATGGTGGGAAAATGCCGGGCCGTTCACTTTGTCCCAAGCCGCGAAATGATTGAACCCGCCGCACCGCCTGGCTCATGGGTGGGATGAGACTCCGTCGAACTCCACCGATGAAGGGGCGTTCGGAGTTGCAGCCAGCCCACGGGAAAGCACTTCCCGCTTTCAGTTTACGTTTCTATTGGCCGCCCGCTGTAGTCCTCGCGCTGGGCGGGTTCGGCCTGCGGACGGCGCAAGGGATGTTCGGTGCCATCCAGGATGAAGGCCAGGTCCGGGCAGCGGGCCAGCCCCTGGTGCAGCCGCGCGGGCTTGGGCGCGGTCATATCACGCCGCACGGCCTTCGCTCCTACTTCGTCACGCAAGCACGACGGCGTGGGGAGCAGTATCGCGAGCAGTGTCACCGTGCCGGAAGTTTCACCAAGTTGCACCCAGTCTCCGCAAGGGGCAGAAGTTGTCGAAAGCCTTAACTGAAGGGGCTTTTCGCTCGTCTCTGGCAACAGCCAGAAACGCGGTGAAACACGGTTGGCCCCACTCATAATCCCTGGGCTCTCGGTTCAAATCCGAACCGGCCCACCACCACCTTTGGTGGAAACTTCAAAATTCAAATCCCAAACTCCAACTCGCGGGCGGAGACGACCATCGCAACACGGTTCCTGGTCCGTGAGGTGGACCAGTCGGCCCGCGCCAAGCGGCCCGCTGGAACGCCTGGCGCCTGGTCTGGGCCGGCAGCCGTCCCAACCGCCTGCTCGGCGTGCCGAGTGCTCGCCGCGCGACCGATTCCACCATTGGAAGCCGGCGCTCCCGGATTTTCCCTTGGACAACATTCCTGCGAGAGAATACAGATGCGCGCGTGAAGCTGGTGCAAATCTACGAATGCCTGTGCGATGAGACGCGGCTGCGCATCCTGCATCTGCTCGCGCACGCGCCGCTCTGCGTCTGCCATTTCCAGTCCGTGCTGCGCGAGCCGCAGGTGAAAATCTCCAAGCACCTGAACTACCTGAAGGCGCGCGGACTCGTGGAATCCCGTCAGCACCAGAACTGGCGCATCTACCAACTCCCCGACCGGCGCGGCTACGAACTGGAAAAACATTTGCAGTGTCTCCAGGACTGCATTCACGAGAGCCAGTTGTTCCGTGACGACTTGAAGCGGTTAAAGTCCGTGTCGCCCGAAGCCGCCAGCATCGCGAGCAACTGCTGCGAGCCAACGACGAAGCGCGCGGGCAAAATAAAAGCCGCCTGCTGCTGACCCATGAAAAAGTTCTCCGCTGAATTTTTCGGCACCTTCGCGCTGGTCTTCGCGGGCACGGGCGCGATCACCATCAATGACGTGAGCGGCGGGGCCATCACGCACGTCGGCATCGCGCTGACCTTCGGACTCATCGTACTGGCGATGATTTACACCGTGGGCGACGTCTCGGGCGCGCACTTGAACCCGGCGGTCACGCTCGCGTTCTGGGTGGCGGGACGTTTTCCCGCGCGCAGCATTTTGCCCTACCTCGGCGCGCAACTCGGCGGCGGGGTTGCGGCCAGCGCGCTGCTACGTTTTCTTTTCCCCGCGCATCCCACGCTCGGCGCGACGTTCCCCGCTGGCACGCTCGCGCAGTCCTTCGTGCTCGAAGTGGTGCTGACGTTCATCCTGATGTTCGTGATTCTCAACGTGTCCACGGGCGCGAAGGAGAAGGGCATCACCGCCGGCATTGCGGTCGGCGCGGTCATCGCGCTGGAGGCGATGTTCGCGGGGCCAATCTGCGGGGCGTCCATGAATCCCGTGCGCTCGTTCGCGCCCGCGCTGGTCACGTTCAAGTTCACGCACCAATGGATTTACCTCGTCGCGCCCACGCTCGGCGCGGTGCTGGCCGTGTTTTCCTGCCGCTGCATGAAGGAGAAAGAGTGCTGCCCAGGCTGTTCCACCAAAGCGGTTTAACCCAACACACACCATGAAAGTTTCTGAACTCAAGCAGGCCCTCGCGCCGCATCCCACGAAGACGCTACGCTTCGTGCTGCCCACGGGCGGCCTGGTGCCGCCACACGCGCACGTCACGGAACTGGCGCGGCTCGACAAACAGTTCGTGGACTGCGGCGGCACTTACCGCACGGCCTCGACCTGCCAGTTGCAAACGTGGTTTGCCGACGACACCGAACACCGGCTGGACGCGGCCAAGCTGCTGAAAATTTTCGCCCACGGCGCGAAGCTGCTTGGCGCGGATGATTTGGAAGTGGAGATCGAGCACGAAGCGCCGTTCATCGCGCACTTCCCCATCGAGTCCATCGAGACGCAGGGCGACACGCTGGTCATCCGCCTCGGCATCAAGCGCACGGCCTGCCTCGCACCGGATCAGTGCGTGCCGCCTGCGTTGAACCGCGCCATTGCTTTCAAACCGTTGCCGACGTTTCAGGCGGCAGGCTGCTGCAGTTGAACAAAAATTCCTTCATCACCATGAACACTCATCTCCCCACCGTGCTCGTGCTTTGCACCGGCAATTCCTGCCGCAGCCATCTCGCCGAGGGTTTTCTCCGCGCGGCGAGCGGCGGCGCGTTCCAAGCCGCCAGCGCGGGCAGCAAGCCGGCGGGCTACGTGCATCCGCTCGCGATCAAGGCGATGGCCGAGGTCGGGATCGACATCTCGCAACACACGTCGAAGCATCTCAACGAGTTCCTGAATCAGAACGTCGAGACCGTCATCACCGTCTGCGGCAACGCGGATCAGGCGTGCCCGATGTTCCCCGGGCAGGTGAACCGCCATCACTGGCCGTTCCTCGATCCGGCGCACGCGACCGGGACGGAGGAGGAGCAGATGCAAGTCTTCCGCACGGTGCGGGATGAAATCCGCCGTGTGTTCGAGGCGTATGCAGCGGGGCGATGTGATACGGCGAAGAAGAAAGCGGGCTGAGGTATTCCGTCCTCCGTAGTGGGGCAGCCGTCCCGGCTGCCACTTGTCCACTGGCCGTCTCGGCTGGTGGTTCTTCAGCCGGGACGGCCAAAGGACGGAAGGCAGCCGAGACGGCTGCCCTACTAAGTGAAAGATTGCGCGCCGCGCGCCGCCTCCTACAATCCGCGCATTCCCAGTCGTGAACTTGTTGCCAAACATTTTATGAAGCCGCTCATCACTCGCCGCCGTTTCCTCGCCACCACCACGACTGCTGCCGCCGCTGCGCTCGCCATGCCGCGCGTGCTCACGGCGCAGAAGTCGGACACGCAACTTGTCATCGGCGAAGGCGAGCATCGCTACGAGGTGCGGCACCACTGGCCGCAACTGCCGGACAAATACTCGTGGCAGACCAC
>JANNGC010000242.1:0-9498 GCA_031380445.1 Pedosphaera sp. | reverse complement strand
CGACCAGTTCGTCGTAGATGATTTTGACGATCTGCTGCCCCGGCTGGACGCTCTGGATCACCTCGGCGCCGAGCGACTTCTGCGTCACGCGCTCGATGAAGTCGCGCGCGACTTTGAAATTCACGTCCGCTTCGAGCAACGCCATGCGGACTTCGCGCAGCGAGTCGCCCACGTTGCTGTCGGTAATTTTGCCCAGGCCGCGCAGGTCTTTGAAAACCTTCTGCAACTTGTTGGTCAGGCTGTCGAACATAGGCGCGGACGTTAGGGGGAATCCGGCAAAAGCCAAAAAGAAATCCCGGCTCAGCCCGTAACGCCGCCTTTCCAGCCGGCAGGTTGCGAGACCTTCGTGTCTCGTGTTTCTTGGCAGGCGTGTTTGAGCAGGCTGCGCGGCTGGAACGGGAGGTTGGAAAACCTCCCAACCTGCCGACGAGAAAGCCGGCGTTACGTTGCCCCGTTTCTTCTGCTGGGCGAGGCGAGAGTTTCACGGATTGGGGAGGCTTTGGACGCGGAAGAAGAGGGGGTGGAATTGACGTTCGTGGCGACGGCGTGGATGGTGGCGGGGCCGAGGTTCTGCCAGCCGTTAGTGGTGAAGTTCGTGTTGGACTGAAGCTGGATTCGCCAACGGTTTCAAGAGGCACCCCTGACCGGTGACACCGCAGGGTTGAACGGGCACGTCTGGTCGTCCGGCCCGGTGCGCGCGGAGCCACGACGTCCTACCCGCTCTGGTCCTTCGGCAAAGAACAGTGTTGAGGCGACACCCGTTTCGCCCGCCGCCACAACGATTGCTTGTCCCGCAGGGCGGCTTCTCTATCGTGCGGGCCGGCACCCCGACTCTCCGATTGCGCGGCGCGCGGTTTGCGGCGAGGTAGTTGCTGGCAACCAATTCAAATCATGTTTGCAAAAAAACTCTGGCGCGTCGTGCCGCTCCTCACGCTCGCGCTGCTAACCTCGGCTTTCCGTCCGCCGGAACTCGAACCGCTGCCCAATCTCGACAAGCGTGCGCCTCAGACCGTGGCCGCTGCTAAGAAGTCCGCCGCGCAGTCGCTGCGCGGAAACAATCCGCAAGTCTCGGTGGAAATTCACCCCGTCACGCATGGCGCGGCCTTCGTCGCGGCGCGGCGCGGGTTTCTCACGGACGCGGGCGAAAAGAGCCGCACCGTGAACGCGGCGGCGTGGAGCGCGATTGGAAAAAATGATCCGCATCGTCCGGCCAAGGCGTTTCTCCAGCAGTACCGCGCGCTCTTTGGCCACGGGCCGGAGGCGCTGGACGCGGCCACGGTGGCGCGCGAGTTCGTCACGCCGCACAACCGTCTGCGCTCCGTCACCTGGCAGCAGCGCGTGGAAGGCGTCGCGGTTTTTGAAGGCGTCTTCACCGCGCACACCACGGAGAAGGGCGAACTCGTGAGTGTCGCCAGCCACTTCGTTTCCGATGGTTTGCGCACCGCCTTGCTCGCGAAACAAAATCGCGGCGCACGACTGACGGCGGCGGTCGCGCTGCGGCTCGCGGCGGAAAATCTTTCCACACCGCTCACGCCCGCTGAATTGAAATCCAGCGCCGCGGCGTTCGGCGCGGAGCAGAAGCAGTCGTTCACTGCACGCGGCCTCGTCGGCGAGTCCACGGCGGAACTTGTCTGGCTTCCGATGAACAAAGACGAGTTGCGCCTGTGCTGGAACGTCGTGCTGAAACCTCGCGCACGCGGCGAGACCTTCCGCGCGCTCGTGGATGCCGCGTCCGGCGACGTGCTGCTGCGCCGCTGTCTCACGGCTTACGTCACCAATGCCACCTACCGCGTGTTCACCAGCGACAGTCCTTCGCCATTTTCGCCGGGTCACCAGACGCCGCTCACGAACCAGCCGGCTATTGTCCCGCGTTCACTTCTCACGCTGCCCGCGCTGAACACCAACGCCTCGCCCGCCAGTTGGATCGCCACGAACGTGAACGAAACTTTCGGCAACAACGTGGACGCGCACCGCGATACGAACAACGACGACACGCCCGACCTCCCGCGCCCGCAAGGCTCGCCGCATCACGTCTTCGATTTCGCGCTCGACCTCACGCAGTCGCCGACGCTCTTCGGCGACGCCAGCACCGTGCAGCTCTTCTACTGGTGCAACTGGATGCACGACCGGCTCTACGAACTCGGCTTCACCGAGGCGGCGGGAAATTTCCAGGTCAACAATTTCGGACGCGGCGGCGCGGGCAATGATCCCGTGCAGGCCGACGCGCAGGACGGCGGCGGTTTCAACAACGCCAACATGGACACGCTGCCCGACGGCATTCCGCCCCGGATGCAGATGTATCTTTTCAACGGCCCGAATCCCGACGTGGACGGATCGTTCGACGCGGAGATTGTCATCCACGAATACGTGCATGGACTGAGCAACCGCCGCGTGGGCGGCGGCACGGGCATCAGCGCGTTGCAGAGCGTGGGCATGGGCGAGGGCTGGTCGGATTTTTACGCGCTCGCACTGTTGAGCGAGACGGGCGATGACGTGAACGCGGCCCACGCGATGGGCGGCTACGCCACGCGCCTCTTCTCCGGTTTGCAGCAAAATTATTACTACGGCATCCGCCGCTATCCCTATTCGACCGACCTCGCGCAGAATCCGCTGACCTTCAAGGACATTGATCAGGCGCAGGCCAGCGCGCATTCGGGCGTGCCGGTCAGCCCGGTCTTCGGCGGCGGTTCAGCGGAGGAAGTTCACAATCAGGGCGAGGTCTGGTGCGTCGCGCTCTGGGAGGCGCGCGCGAATTTGATCACGAAGCACGGCTGGACGAATGGCAATGAGCTCATCCTCCAGCTCGTGACCGACGGCATGAATCTCTCGCCGGTGAATCCGAATTTCCTGCAAGCGCGCGACGCCATCATCCAAGCCGATCTCATCAACAACGCGGGCGCGAACTATCTCGAACTCTGGTCGGCCTTCGCCAAGCGCGGCATGGGCGCGAGCGCGACCTCGCCGTCGAGCACGACGACGGCGGGCGTCGTGGAGGCGTTTGATTTGCCGGATGATTTGAGCGTGAACCAGAACGAAGGCTTCACGTCCAGCGGCCCCGTGGGCGGGCCGTTCTCGGTGACGAACAAACTGTTCACGCTGCTCAACGTGGGCAGCAACGCGCTGAACTGGACGGTCACGACCAACGCGGCGTGGCTCCGTGCGTCGCCCGCGAGCGGCGCGCTCGCCACGGGCGCGAGCGTCGTGGTCACGGTCTCGCTCACGGCGGCGGCGCAGGCGCTGCCCACAGGAATTTATTCCGGCGCGATCTTTTTCACGAACACGACGAGCGGGATCGGCCAGTCGCGCACGTTCCTGCTGCGCGTCGGGCAGCCGGATTATTTCACCGAGCTGTTCGAGGGAAATTTTGATCTGGCGAACTCCACGTTCACCTTTACGCCGGACGGGTCCACGAGCTTCTACCGCGTGTGCCGCGAGACGGTGACGAATTTTTTCACGGACACGACGGGAGCCGAGGCGCTGTCGCTCACAGATGATTCGTTTGCCACCCGCTCGACCAGCGGCGGCAGCGTGCTGCTTTACGGGAGCAGCCGGACCGTCGTTCACATCGCCAGCAACGGCCACATCACCTACGACTCGGGCGACACGGACTTCACCGAGTCCACGAGCGACCACTTCGCGCTGCCACGCGTGGCGGCCTTGTTCCGCGATTTGAATCCCGCGCAAGGCGGCACGGTGTATTGGCAGGAACTTTCCAACCGCGTGGCCGCGACGTGGGATCGCGTGACGGAATACGGCGCGGGCAACAGCAACAGTTTTCAAATCGAGATGTTCTTCGACGGCCGAATTCGCGTGACGTATCTGCACGTGGACGCGCTGCGCGGGCTGGCCGGGCTGTCGCGCGGTCTGGGCCTGCCGTTTGGTTTCGATGACAGTGATCTGAGCGGCTACGGCGGTTGTGGCGGCGCGCTGGCGCTGCCGTTCATCGCGGCGGTCACGGAAGGGCAGGGGACGCTCGTGAACGGCGGGCTGGTCACGCTGCCGTTCTCGATGCCCACGAATCTCACCGTCACGCTGACTTCGAGCGACGCGACGGAACTCACGGTGCCGGCGAGCGTGGTCATTCTCGCGGGGCAGACGAACGGCTTCTTCAACCTCACCGTGGTGAACGACGCCGAACTCGACGGCACGCAGTTCGCGACGATTGAGGCGGCCGCGCCCGGCTTCACGCTTGCCTCACAAACCGTCGCAGTTCACGACAACGAAAACGGCGTGCTGTCCATCCTCGCCGCGTCGCCCGTGGACGAAGGCGCGGGCGTCGTCCCGGCCTCGCTCACCGTGAGCGCGCCGGTCAGCACGAATGTCACGGTGAGTTTGTCGTCGAGCGACACGAGTGAGATTCAAGTGCCCGCGTTCGTGGTGATTCCCTCCGGCGCGACCTCCGTGGTCTTCTCGATCAGCGTGATGGACGAAACGGAAATTGATGGCGCGCAGTCCGTCACGCTCACCGCCAGCGTCACGAACTGGACGGGCGGCGTGCTCGCGCTCACGGTGCTTGATAACGAACCCGCGCAAGTGGACCTGCTGCTCAATCTCGCGCAGGCGTGGGAGAACGACGGCGTGCTCGCGAGCGCGGGCGAAGTGCTGCTCTCCGGCACGCTGCCGACGAATCTCGTGGTCACGCTTTTCTCCAGCGACGCGAGCGAACTCACCGTGCCGCCGACCGTGACCGTGCTCGCGGGACAAATGTTCGCGAGCTTTGACCTCACGCTCGTGGACGACGCGCTGCTGGACGGCGCGCAAAATGTCCTGCTCACTGCGGCCGCGCCCGGCTTCAGCGGCGGACTGAACCAGTTCACCGTGCTCGACGACGAGACGCCGCCCGCGCCGTCTCATCCCACGCCCGCGCATCTCGCGACGAACATCATCGCGAACACCGGACTCGCGTGGGGCGCGACGAACGCGACGAACGACGTTTATTTTGGCAGCGTAAATCCTCCGGGCGTGGCGCAGTTCCTTGGCACGACGACCGGGACGAACTGGTCGCTGCCGCTCCTCGCGCCGGACACGACTTACTATTGGCGCATCGTGTCGCGCCGCCTCGGCACGAACGCCGGGCCGGTCTGGAAATTCACCACCCGCGGCGTGCATCACTTCGCAGTCAGCAGCCTGACGGCGACGCAGTACGCGGGGCTGCCCTTTCCGCTCACGCTCACGGCGCAGGACGAGTTCAACACCACGGTGAGCAACTTCTCCGGCACGGTCTCGCTCGCGGCGCGCGGCGGCTCGGGCGAACTGTTCTCCGCGAACTTTGAATCAGGACTCGGCGGACTCGCGCTCGACAACGGCCTCGGCCATAGCAACGGCCTCTGGCATCTGACGACGGCGCTCGCGAACGCGCCGGGCCATAGCGCGTCGAACAGCCTTTACTATGGGAAAGACGAAGGCACGCACGGCAACGGGAATTACAACACCGGCTCCGCGAACGAAGGCGTGGCGACCTTGCCCGTGCTGAACCTGGCCAGCGTTGCGTCGCCCGTGACGCTGACGTTCCAGCACCTGATGCAGACCGAGACCAGCACGAACTTTGATCGCGGGACGGCGGAGATTTCCACAAACGGCGGCGCGGCGTGGCGGATCATCGCAGCGCGGTGGTTCACCACGAACGGCTGGACGAATGACTTCGGCGGCGCGTGGCGCACGCAGTCCGTGGACCTCACGGCCTTTGCCGCCAGCACGAATGCGCAACTGCGCTTTCACTTCGACACCGTGGACAGCGTGGCGAACAACTCGCTCGGCTGGTATGTGGACGACTTGCGCGTGCGCGGCCTGGCCCCGGCGCTCGCGCTCATGCCGACGAATGCGACGCCCTTCAGCGGAGGTTTTTGGAGCAACCTCGTGACCGTGCTCGCGCCGGGGACGAACGTGATCATCACCGTGCGCGACGGGCAGGGACATGAGGGGCAGTCGTCAGCGTTCACGGTTCTCGCGCCACCGCGCCTCGCGGTCGCACAGTCCGGCGCGCAAATTATCGTGACGTGGGAGGCGGTGCCGGGCCGCAGCTATCGCGTGGAGACGAAGCAAGAGTTGGAGAATGTGTGGGCGGGTGTGGGACCGGACCTCACGGCCACGGGCGCGACGGTTTCCTACACGAACACGCCGCCGCCCGCGCAAACTTTTTACCGCGTGCGCGTGCTGCCGTAGCACCGGAGCGCGGGTTTTCCAGCCCGCACCACTGTTCCCATATCGAGAGCGCAGAAACTTGCGAACATCTCTCTCCGTTTCACGTTGCTGCGGGCTGGAAAGCCCGCGCTCCGGGAAAGAGTCGGGACATTCATGGACAGCCCCGCCGCCGCCATTATCCTCCCGCCGCCCGGGACAACGGGCTTTGCACCCAAATGAAATCATCCTACGAACTCGCGATGGAGCGCCTGAACAAACAGGGGCCGACCGTCAAACTCACCGCCGCGCAAAAGACCGAACTCGCCGACCTCGACGCGCGCTACGCCGCGAAGATTGCCGAGCGGGAAATTTTCCTGAAAGGCGAACTCGCCAAGGCCGTCGAGAAGCGCGACGGCGAGGAGTATCAGCAGATTGAAAAGCAGCTCGTGAGCGAGCGGAAAAAATTCCAGGCCGAGCTGGAGGAGAAAAAAGACGCGGTGCGCGGGGCGGGGAAGTAGTTCCGACGGCTTGACGCTGGTGGAGCTGCGGACCGCCGAGTCCGCAGTTTGAATTTAATGTGAAGTGATTGATCCGCAGGCGAACCGGTGGACATGGCTGTCCGCCGCTCCGCGCATCACGGCAGCAATTTTCCCACGAGCGTGCTGATCGTTTTGCCATCCGCGCGTCCGGCGGCTTTGGCCTGCACGGCTTTCATCACGGCGCCCATCTGCTTTTTATCGGTGGCCCCGAGTTCTTGAATGGTGGCGCGGATGAGGGCTTCGAGTTCTTCCGCGCTCATCTGCTTGGGGAGGAAGATTTCGAGGACGGCGATCTCCGCCGTTTCGGTGGCGGCGAGTTCGGCGCGTCCGGCGTTGGTGAACTGCTCGGCGGAGTCGCGGCGTTTCTTCACCTCGCGCTGGACGACGGCAAGCACGTCGGCGTCGGAGAGGGCGTCCACCTTCTTCTCGATCTGCACGTAGCCGAGGGCGGACTTCAACATGCGGAGGGCCTGGAGGCGCGGGGCGTCCTTGGCCAGCATGGCGGCTTTGATTTCCTGCTGGAGCTGTTCGGTGAGGGACATGATTTATTCTTCGGGGAGCTTGCGGAGTTTGTCGCGGACCTCGGCGGCCTTCTCGTAATTCTCGGCGCGCACGGCGTCGTTCAAGGCGGACTCGAGCTTCTCGCGCTTGCTGAGCGGGCGCGAGGTGTTGATCTCGTTGATCCAGTTTTCAAGGTATTGCACTTCGCCGGTTTGTTCGGTGTCGCTGCGGCCAATTTCGGTGAAGAACTGTTTGACCTCGGTGATGGCGCGCTCGATTTCCTGCACGGCCTCGCGATGGCGCTTGGCGGCGAGCTTCTCATTGCCGCGCGCGCGGGCTTGGATGAGCAGGAGTTGCGGGCGAAATTGTTGCAGCGCCCAGGAGAGTTCGTCGGTCTCGGCGTGATTGGCCACGAAGTCGAACACCGCAAGGTTGCGCTGCGTGTCGCGCACCACGGCCTCGTAGTCCTTCAATTCCAGCAGGCAGATGTAGCGATGATGAAATTGCAGCGCCTCGAGTTGGATTTTGGAAACATCCTCCGCGCCCAGCTTGAAGCCGTCGTCGCTGCCGTGTTCGGCCAGATGCTTCTGCAAGCGGGCCTGCTGGTACTCGAAGAGCGAAGGATGGCCGAGCGGCAGTTTGCCGTCGGGCCGGCCCTCGGCGTTCATCTGAAGCAGGCCGAGGTCCACGCGCAACTGGATTTTCACCAACCCGTCGCGGCCTTTGAGGCGGCGCACGACAATTTGTCCGGGTTGATAATCCCAATTCTCGAGGAGCTGCGAGATGTCGAAATTCATCGCGCGAAGTATGGAGGCGAGGGGAGGCAAGTCAACGGCCCGCGTTTTCTGGTCGTGAGTCAGTTTCAGCCCTCGCCCGGAAAGAGCATGAATTTGGAACTCAGGAACTCAGGAACAGCGTGGCTTCATCTTCGTCTCTTCCTGAGTTCTTGAGTTCCAAATTCAAACTGACCCACTACCCGTTTTCTGGGTGGTGGAATTTGACGCGCTGCGACAAATCCGCCCGCGCAGAGCGGGCGGCCCGTGAGGCGTTCGACTTCGAGGGAGCGCTGGAACTTCCGGCGAGCCGCTCTGCGCGGCCCGACTGGTCGCAGCGCGACCAGTTCCACCACGCTTGATGGAAGCGCGATGAGTTTTCGCTTCTCGCCGCGCGGGGACGTTCGCCATGCTGCGCGCGATGGATTTGCTGCCGCAGGAATTGATCACGCGCCTCGTCCGCGCCGCACTGGCGGAGGATGTCGGCAGCGGCGATGTCACGACGCTGGCCACGGTGCCGGAAGACGCCACGGCGCGCGCCGCGATGATGGCGCGCGAGGAACTGGTGGTGTGCGGACTGGCTTTTGCGGAAACGGCGTTCCAGGAAGTTTCTTCTGAAGCACGAGTGCAACTGTTCGCGCAGGACGGTGCGCGCTTGCAACGGGGGGAGAAGTTGTTGGAAGTGAGCGGCCCCGCGCGCACGTTGCTCACGGGCGAGCGTGTGGCGTTGAATTTCGTGCAGCGCCTGTCCGGCGTGGCGACGATGGCGGCGCGCTTTGCGGAAGCGGTGCGCGGGACGAACGCGGTGATTCTCGACACGCGCAAGACCACGCCGGGCTGGCGCGAACTGGAGAAGTACGCGGTGCGCTGCGGCGGCGCGCGCAATCATCGCGTCGGACTCTGGGACATGGTGCTGATCAAGGACAACCATCTCGCCGCGCTCCGTGATGCGACGCCGAATGCCATCGCCGCCGCGGTGCAGCGCGCGCGGGCAAAATATCCTGCGCTGAAAGTGGAAGTGGAAGCGGACACGCGGGCGCAAGTCGCGCAGGCGGCGGACGCGGGCGCGGACATCATCCTGCTCGACAACATGACCCTCGACGAATTGCGCGAGGCGGTGCGCGTGGTGGGCGGGCGCGCGAAGACGGAGGCGAGCGGCGGTGTGAATTTGCAGACGGTGCGCGGCATCGCGGAGACGGGTGTGGATTTTATTTCTGCGGGTGCGATGACGCACTCGGCGCGCGCGGTGGACATCGGGCTGGATTTTTTCTGATGAAGGCGGGGCGACTGTTCTTCCCAGTGGGGCAGGCGTCCCGCCTGCCTGAGTCCGATGGCCGTCCCGGCTGTGGGAGAGAAACACCAGCCGAGACGGCCGGTGGACAAGTGGCAGCCGGGACGGCTGCCCCACTAGGCGGCCTGACTGGTCGCAGCGCGACCAGTTCCACCTTCGCGGCGATTGAACATTTGTCCCTATGACCGTGGACGCAAAAATTCTCAGCGCCTTGCGCGTCGCGGGCGGGGCGGGACTGAGTCCTGTGGCGCTGGCGGAGCGCACGGGTCTCACC
>JANNGC010000222.1:0-1811 GCA_031380445.1 Pedosphaera sp. | reverse complement strand
TTGCTCGAAGGCAATCAGCAGCTCCGCGCGAACGGCCTGCGCTGGGGACTCGACGGCTGGGTCTATTGCGCGGCGGGCGGGCATCATCGCGGCCACGGCACGGGCAACAAGATTCGTTCGACGCGCGCGGGCAAAGATGTGGCCGTCGGTGCGCTCGATTTCCGCTTCAAGCCGGACACCGGCGAACTGGAGCCGGAAAGTGGCCCGTCGCAGTTCGGGCGCAACCGCGACGACTGGGGTCACTGGTTCGGCACGCAGAACTCGCGCCCGCTCTGGCACTACGTGCTCGCTGACCGCTACCTCCGCCGCAACCCGCACGTCGCCGCGCCCGACCCGACGCGCCAGGTCGTCGTGCCGCTGAATCCCAAGGTGTGGCCCGTGAGTTCGCCGGAGAAACGCTTTCACTCGTTCGAGAACGCCGGCCACTTCACCTCGGCGTGTGCCGGGATGATTTACCGCGATGAACTGCTGTTCGGCAAAAGCTCGCCGGGTGCGGGCAACGAAATGCACGCCTTCACTTGCGAGCCGTTTCACAATCTCGTTCAGCGCAATGTCATTACGCAGGACGGCGTGACCTTCGCCGCGCGGCGTTCGAGCGGCGAGGAGCGCTCGGACTTCTTCGCCAGCGAAGATCGCTGGAGCCGCCCGGTCATGACGCGCACCGGTCCCGACGGCGCGCTCTGGGTCGTGGACATGTATCGCTACATGATCGAGCACCCGGACTGGCTGCCCGCCAACGGCCGCGCCGAATTGCTGCCGCACTATCGGCTCGGCGAGGACAAGGGCCGCATCTATCGCGTGTTCCCGACCGGCACGCCACCGCGCAAACTGACGCGTCTCGACAAGCTCAGCGCGAGTGAACTCGTCGCCGCGCTCGATTCGCCCAACGAATGGCAGCGCGACAAAGCGCACATGATGTTGCTCTGGCGCGCAGACAAATCCTCGGCGGCTCCGCTCACCAAGCTCGCGACCGACAGTGCCAACCCGCTCGCCCGCCTTCATGCGCTGTGCGTGCTGGATGGTTTGGGAGTACTCTCCGCTGCCAATATTGCGCGTGCGCTTGGCGACTCGCATCCCGGCCTTCGCGAGAACGCGCTGCGCCTGGCTGAGAAACAAACCTCTCCCGAAGTCATCGCCGCCGCCGCGAAGCTGGTCGATGACCCCGATGCCAAAGTTCGCCTCCAACTCGCCTGCACGCTCGGCGAATGGAGCGACCCGCGCGCGGGCGAAGCGCTGGGCCGTCTCGCCGTGGCGAATCACCCGGACAGTTTCGTCATCGCCGCCGTGATGAGTTCCGCCGTGCCGCACACGCGCGCGCTGGTCGATGCCGCCGTGCGCGCTGGCGGCCCGGCGCTGGCGACGCTCTCCGAGCCGCTGGTCAATCTCACGCTCGGCCTGAATGAGCGCGATGCACTGGCCGCGTTGCTGTCGCCGACGCTCACAGCGAAGAAGACTGAGTTCACCGCCTCGCAGATGACGGCCTTCAGCCAGTTCCTCGACACACTCGCGCGGCGCAAGACAGCACTCGCCACCCTGGCCACCAGCGACGATGCGCTCGCCCGGCAACTCGCCAACGCCGAATCACTTTTCACAGCGGCGCAGAAACTGGCAGCGGAGGAATCCCAACCCGTGACCGCCCGCGCCGCCGCCGCAAGTCTCCTCGCGAAATCTCCGTCGCGCCGCGCCGACACGCTGGCCTTGCTCTCCGGCTGGCTCGCGCCGCGCCAGCCCGCCGAACTTCAGCGCGCGTCCATCAACGCGATGGTCATGACGGCGGATGCCTCTGTTCCCGGCACGTTGCTCGACGGTTG
>JANNGC010000220.1:0-2362 GCA_031380445.1 Pedosphaera sp. | reverse complement strand
TCTTCCCGCACCCGTCGAAAATCCAGAAGGCCGTGTTCAACGATTCCTTCACCGGCAAGAGGGCCGAGCAGCATTTCGCCAAGCTGCTCATGGAACAGAAGGACGGCAACTCGAAGGCCAACCGCGACGAAACCAGCATGGCCCGCCGCCACGAGCGGAAGATTGACCAGTTCATGGGCGGACGGTGAGTCGGGCGAAAACTCCAAATCCCAAACAAATTTCAAGGCGCCAAATTCCAAGACGGTGTCCAGCCTGCGCTTTGGATTTTGAGGTTTGGAGTTTGGAGCTTGTTTGAATTTTGGATTTTGGAATTTGGATTTTCTCCCTTCCCCCGGCTAACTCTCCCGCGTGGGACTCATCCCTCCGCATCTTCTCGAGCAGATTCGCGCCGCCAATGACATCGTGGATGTCATCGGCGCGTACATTCCTTTGAAGCGGGCTGGCTCGAACTTCCGCGCGCTCTGCCCCTTTCACCGCGAGAAGTCGCCGAGCTTCAACGTCAATCCGCACCACCAGATTTTTAAGTGCTTCGGCTGCGGCAAGGGTGGCGACGTGTTCACGTTCGTGCGCGAATACGAGAATTTGGAATTCATGGACGCGGTGCGCCGTCTCGCCGAGCGCGCGAGCATCACGTTGGAGTTCGACAACAACCCCGCCTTGCAGCAGCAGAAGCACATCAAGGAAGTGCTCTGGAACATTCACGAGCAAATCACCGTGCGCTGGCAGTCCGCACTGGCGAACGAGGCCAGCGGGCAGATCGCCCGCGACTACCTCGCCAAACGCGGTGTGACGGCGGAGGCGATAAAACTTTTCCGCCTCGGAGCCGCGCCCGAGTCGTGGGACGACACGGTGAACTGGGCGAAGAGCAAAGGCCACGACCTCGGCGTGATGGAGCAGGCCGGACTTGTCGTGAGGAAGGAAGGCAGCGACCGGCCTTACGACCGTTTCCGTGGGCGGCTGATCTTTCCGATTTGCGATGAGCAGGGGCGCGTCATCGCCTTCAGCGGCCGCATTCTCAGCGGCGATGAAAAGCAGGCGAAATACGTCAACTCGCCGGAGACGCCTCTGTTTACCAAAAGCAAAGTTCTCTACGCTTTGGATAAGGCTAAAAGAGCGATTTTGGATCTCGGATTTGGGATAGTCTGTGAAGGTCAACTGGATACCATTTCTTGCCACTCGCACGGGGTTCCAAACGTAATCGCTCCGCAAGGAACCGCTTTGACCGCTGCTCACGCTCGAATACTTCGCCGTTACACCGATGACATCATCTTGTGCTTCGATGGAGATTCGGCCGGACAGAAAGCGGCAGCGCGCGCATTCGACGACTTGCTTGCTGCCGATATTCCATTTCGCGTGGCATCAATACCGCCACCTGATGACCCGGATAGCTTCCTGAAAAAGTTTGGCCGCGACAAATTTGTAGAACTAATCATCAGCGCTGAGGAGTTCTATGACTTCTATTTGAAACTCCTCGTGACGCAACATGATCCCAAAACGGATCGCGGCAAGATTCAAGTTGCCAAGCTCATGAACGAAGCGCTTCGTAAAACGGGCAATGCGCTTGCTGTAGATACGTATCTCCAAAAGACCGCAAATCGACTTGGTGTTTCAGTGGAAACCATGCGCGCGGAGTTCAAGAAAACCAAGCCGGCCCCGCAGCCGCGCTCGGAGCGCGATGAAGACTTCGACCGCATGGCGGAAGAAGCCGAGGCCGGCGCGGCGGCGACTTCAGACGCGCAGGAAATTCCCTACGCGCCGCCGACCGTGCGCGAACTGCAACTGCTCAAGCTGCTGCTCGCCCACGGCGACCATCGCGCGGTCGCCGCGACGCATCTGGATTTCAACTGGCTGTCGAACCTCGCCGTGCAGCGCATCGCGCAGCGTTGCTTGAAGGACATTGAGGAAGAGCTGCCGTCCGGCGCGGCGTTCCTCCACGAGTTTCAATTCGACCCGGCGGCGCAAGCCCTTGTCGGCACCGCGCTCGCCGATCACCACGTCATTCCCGAGCCGGCGAAACAAATCGTGGATGTGCTGACAAATTTGCGGAACGACTTCTTCGCCGCCGAACTGCAACGCTTGAGCCGCGAAGTCGCGCACCCTGACCTGAGCGACGCGGAGCGCACCGAGTTGCTGCACCGGCAGAAAGAGTTGCGGGTGCAGAAGCAGCGACCGCTGATCGGGTAAAACGCTCAAAGGCGCGGATTCAACACGTATTCACCCGCCGCGAATTTTTCCTAGGCAAGCCCGTGTTGCGCCCGCAAATTCCCGCCTTTGAATTTATGGACGTAAAGCTTCCTAATCTGGGTGAAGGCGCGGATTCCGGCACGGTCGTCGGCATTCTCGTCAAACCCGGCGCGCAGGT
>JANNGC010000829.1:0-13624 GCA_031380445.1 Pedosphaera sp. | reverse complement strand
TGGCGATGAGCGGGCGGGCGATGCTGGTGCCAAGAAAGTATTGACCCTCGTAAATCGCCCCGGCGCGAAGCATCGGATAGATGAAGTCGCTGGCGAACTCCTCCTGCAAATCATCAATGTAGATTTTGCTCGCGCCCGTCTTCTTCGCCTTCGCGTTCAAGCCCTTGAGTTCATCTTCCTGGCCGATGTTGGCGCAGAAGCAGATCATCTCGGCGTTGCCGTAGGTGTCTTTGATCCAGGAGAGCAGCACCGAGGTGTCGAGGCCGCCGGAGTAAGCGAGGACGATTTTCATAAGTTCAAATTCTCAATAGCCGAAAAACGAGGGCGCATCATTGCCCAAGCGCGTGGGAAGAAAAGTGCAAATCTGCCCCGAAGCTCAGGTGCCAGCCCGTTGCAAAGTCACCCAAACCCGCAGCGCCTCCGTCGCGCTCCAGGCCTGCGCGTCGCAGCCGCGCGCGGTGTGCGGGGCGTCTCCGTCGAAGACTTCGGCGATGTGTCCGGCGCAGCCTGTTCGCATGAGATCGCGCATCGAAGAAAGATACGTGCGCGCGGCGGCGACGGCGGAGGGTTCGGAATTCCAAGCCAGCGCGAGAGCTTCGCAGAAGGTTGGGAACGTCCAGCCCCACGCGGTGCCGTTGTGATACGCGGGCTTGCGCCGCGTGTCCTCGTCGCCCTCGTAGCGCGGCCAGTAGGGGTGTGAAGGATCGTTTAACAGTCCACCGTGATTTCCGTAGATCGCGAAAGGCGGCATGACGGGCAGCGGAGCCAGCGAACGCAGCGCGCCCGGCACCACGAGGTAACGCGCCGTCGCCTCGACGCAGCGTTGCGCGCGCTCGCCCGTGACGAGGCCGAGGCTGATCGGAAACAGCGCGTTGCTGCGAAGTGCGTCGCTGCGTTCCGCGTTCTTTGCCGGGACGCCCGGGCGCGCGGACAGCACGTCGGCGAACCAGCCGCGTTCTTCGATCCAGAACAGTTCGTGCAAAGAGGATTCGGCGCGGGCGGCCAGTTCGTTCCACGGCTCGCCTTCCGGGCGCGCGCCCATCGCGTGCAATTGTTTCAGCAGGCGAATCCACAGCGCCTGAATCTCCACCGGGTAGCCTTCGCGCGGCGTGCCGGCGGGATAATTCGTGTCCATCCAGGTGAAGTGGCTGGGACTCCAGACCAGCGCGGACGCGGCATCCATGCGGATGCCACTCGGCGTGCCGCGCAAATGGTGAACCGCGATGGAGCGCAGCACGTCAGCGACGGTGCGCTTCGCGTCCACCTTGGTTTTGCGGAAGCCGGGTGTGACCGCTTCCAACTCCTCGCACGCCACGCCGAACCACAGCGCGGCGTCGCTCGTGTCGCGGTTGCTCGCATTCTCGCCGTGAATCGTATTCGGCAGCGTGCCGTTCTCCTCGAAGCGCGCGAAGGTCAGCAGCAGGTCGCGCACGTCATCAATCATCCCGCCCGCGATCAGGCCGCGCGCACAAATGAGCGAGTCGCGGCCCCAGTCGAGAAACCACGGATAGCCCGCGATGACGGTCTTGCCCTCGCCGCGTCGCACCACGAACGCCTCGACGGCGCGCAGCAGCGAGTCGTGAAATTTGTCCGCACGAATGGCTTCGGTCTCGAGCGAGAAAGCGCCGGAGATTTTCTCCGTCGCAGAAATGTCCGGCTCCGCTGTCACCACGAGCGTCGTGGTCTCGCCGCGCTCCAGCGGAATCTCAAACCAGCCGGGGCTGTAGGCATCACCGCAATCCGTCTGCCCGCGCGTCGCCTCGACCGGATGCGGGATGCGCTCGCACCATTCCGGAGCCGGATGATAGCGGCCGGAATCCACAACGACGCGAAGCTGCCGGTCGGCGGCGGGTGTGAACCCGAAGCCGCATTCCTCAGTAGGAGACGACGTGAGGAGACCCTGATCTTTCTCCGTTTGTTTAGTTGGAGTCTCGTTACCTCGTCTCCTACGAAGAGGCCGCACGTTGCTCGCGAAATGATGTTCCGCCCCGCCGTTGCGCTGCGTCTCCGAATGAAAGCTCCGGTCCTCGATGTCCACGCGCACGGTGAGACTCACGCGTGCTTCCGGCGGCAAATCCGAACCGAACGGCACCGAGCGTGCCGGACGATGAAAGCGCAGCACCGTGGTGTTCTGTTGCGGCACCATTTCCGCACTGACTTCGATCTCGACGGCGCGACCTCCGCCGGCGCTGGCGAGAAATTTCCAATGCGCGGGCGGGCCGCCTCGGAACGCGGTCAGATTCTCCGCGTTGAGTGCCGTGGCGAAGCCATCCGCCACCAGCCAGAGGCGCGCGCGCTTGGCGAAGACGTGCCGGTCCACCGGCAGCGTGGCGTGGAGATTCGCGCCGAGCAGGCAGTCGTATTTGGAAGTGATGTTTCCGAAATCCACGGGCAGCCGCGCCATGCCGCCGCGACCGTTGGTGAGCAAAGCAATCTGCGGTTGCGCGCGGGTGAGCGGAGTCGGGCCGCGCTTGTGCTGATCGTCCAGCAGGCGCACCACAGCTTCCACGCGTGGTTCCACCTCCGTGTAACGCTCCAGTTCGAGCGTGGCATCCACTGAACCTTCCAGCGCGCGCGGTGCGAAGAACGCGACGTGACCGCACTTCACGGCAATGGATTGGACGTGCTCGGCCGGCGCGCCCGGCACCGTGAGCGTGGCGCGGAAGGGCGCGTTGTCGCGCACCAGCAGCCAGTGATTCGCCGGCGCGAGCGTGATGCGGCGGCGGTCGGCGAGTTCCCACATGGCGACTTGCGGGAAATTTTTTTCTCCAATCGCTTTGAACAACGCGGCGAGCAAATCGCGCGCAGCGGCTTCCCGATCCAGATGCAGCAGTGCGCCGAGAAATGTTTTCGGATCGCGATCCACCCAGTCGGCCAGCACGCGCCAGTCGAATGCGCCGATATTTTCGGCGGGCAGCACGCGGCTCAAGGCGGTCACGGCCCACGCGGCGCGGGCGCGGGCGGGGCGGTAGAAGATTGGTTCCTTTAGTGGGGCGGCTGTCGTGCCAGAGAAAATGTTCGAGGGCGAGACGCCCGAGGCGGCAGGCGGGACGCCCGCCCCACTATGATGCGCGCTCACGGCCAGGCAGAACGCCGCCACGCGCGGCATTTCAAACGCGACGGCTCCATCCGCACCACGCGGCAGCAGCGCGATTTTTTGCCCGAGCAAATCCACGAGCAGCTTCGGATCAAAAGACACCGGCGTGACATCGCCTGCGCAGAAGAGCGACGGATCCAGCGCAGCCAGTTGCGCGCGCTCAGTGTCGGTGTTCACGGCCACGACCACACGCTGCGCGCCATCTGCTGATTCGCGCAGGAGTGCGTACACCGACGACTCCGGCGTGGTGACGCGCGTGAGCTTCGCGCCGTCGAAGAAGCACGGATGCGTGCGGAGCAGTTCGTTCAACTGCGCGAGTTCGGGAATGATGTTCGGCTCGCTGCCCCACGCGAGACCTCGGCTGCTGTGGACATTGACGCGTTCGGCCGCCAGCCATTCCACGCCATTCGTGAAACCGAAACCGCCGCTCACGCTGGTGAGCGCGCAGAGGCGGTTGCGGAGCAGCGACCAGTCGCGCCCGCGCGCGGCGAGCCGCGTGTTGTCGTGCGTCTCGCTGTAGTGGACGTAAAGGCCGAGACGCGCGCTCTGGCGCAGCGCGTATTCGAGGTAGCTCGCGACATCGAGGCCGGAATAATTTTGGAACAGCTCGGAGTAGGCCCACTGCATCCCGCCGTCGGTGATCAGATTTTCGGTCGCTTCCCACGAACCGCCGAGACCTTCGAGCAAGAAAACGGTTTCGGGAAATTCCTCCAGCACCCGCGCCGTGATGTAGCGCCACGCGCGCAAGGGAACCTTGTAGCCAGCGTCGCAGCGAAAACCATCCACGCCGCGCCGGCACCAGATGAGAAACATCTCCGCCAGTTCCTCCCAGAGCGCAGCGCTCTTGTGATCGAGTTCCGCGAGGTCTTCCCACACCGTGCCCCAGGCGCCAGGGCTGACGAAGTCGCCCTTCTCGTCGCGCAGATACCACTCTGGATGCGTCTCCTGAAGGCGCGCGCCCCAGCCGGTGTGGTTGATGACAATGTCGATGAAGACGCGTCCGCCCCGCGCGTGCGTGGCGTAAGTGAGTTCGCGAAACTGGTCAATGCCAGTGGTGCGCTTATCGAACTCAACGAGCGCGGGATCCACTGCCGTCAAATCCTGCGCGGCGTAGGGCGAACCGAAACGACCGAAGCGCGCGTAGGTCGTAGGCGTGGGATTCACCGGCAGCAGATGCAGGATGCGGCAGCCGAGCGTGTCCATGATGAAGGGCAGTTCCTTGATCAAGTCGCGGATTTTTCCCGACGGCGGAATGACGCTGTAGCCGCGCGCATCAAGCTCGCCGAGTTGTTTGTCCAACTCAGGATTGGCAGTGGCCGTGGCGTGCTTCGACTCACCGAACATGCGGATGAACGCGCAGTAAATCGTGTTGTTGGTCCGATACTGATCGGGATGCACGGACACGCCGCAGTCCTCGCCCTCGGGCCAGTGCTGCCGGCCTTCGGGGTCAATGGCGTAGGCCTTGGCGCGGAAGAAGCCGCTCTCGGCAAGCGTGAGTTCGCGCGACCATTCGCCATTGGCGGGGGTCATCGGCACGTCGTGCCACGCGGCGTTCGCGAGCGCAGGCCGGCGCGGATGGGCGGAGATGATTTCGTGCCGGAGCAATTTTGCGCGCCCGAGTTGCGTGCGCAGCAAAACCCGCCAGCCTTCGGGCAGCGGCGAGCCATCATCGGTGCGCAAGGTGAAGCGAAGACGATCCCCGACAAAGCGCAGCAGGCGCTCGCCGGTCGCGGGGGACATGATGAGTCGAGCCATGCGTTTTCCTAAGCCGCGAGGAAATTTCCCGAGAGCGACGGCGAAAGCAATCACGGAGAGATTTTCGATTGATGAAATGCGTTCACCCGAAACATGGGGCGCGGCGTTCACGCCGCTTCACCGTTCGCACGGTCAGCCGGTCTCGAATGCCAGGCCGAGGTCCACAGTGAAGCGGCATGAATGCCGCGCTCCCACGCGCAGTTGCCCGTTGTCACCGCCGCGCGCCGGTCTCTACGCTGCGGCCCGACATGCTAGGAACCTTGCTCAATGCCGGCGCGATTCTGCTCGGAGGATTTCTCGGCACGGTCACGCGGATCGATATCGCCGCGCCGCGCCAGCAGCAGCTCAAGGTGCTGCTCGGTGTGGCCACGGCGTTCTTCGGCCTCAAGCTGGTGTGGACCGGGCTGGCCTCGACCGGCACGGCGCGCGGATTTTTCCGCCAACTTGTCGTGGTGCTGGTTGCGATGGTCATTGGTCATCTCCTCGGCAAGCTGTGCGGGGTGCAGAAGCTCTTCAACCGCCTCGGCCATGACGCGAAGCTGAAACTGGAACGCGCCACGACCAATCCCAAAAAATCCGCGAGCGACGGGCTGATGGCGGCCACGCTGCTCTTCTGCGCTGCACCGCTCGGCATCGTGGGCGCGCTGGAGGATGGCATTCACCAGTATTACGCGCCGCTCGCGATCAAGGCGGTGATGGATGGCGTCGCGGCGATTTCCTTCGCCCGCATGTTCGGCTGGACGGCGATGCTGGCGTCGCTGCCCGTGGCAGCATTGTTGTGCGGCGTGACTTTGCTCGGCGTCCGAATGGCCCCGTGGCTGGAAGCGCAGCAAGTGCTCGGTGTCTTCCACGCGAGCGCGGGGCTGGTGATGACCTACGTGACGCTGGTGATCTTTGAAGTGAAGAAGGTGGAGATTGCGAACTACCTGCCTTCGCTGCTCGTCGCACCGTTGCTGATGAAACTGTGGTTCGTGATTTTCGGATGACGTGATTCTGGAGCACCGATTTCCAAATCGGCTGTCCGATCACCTGCCCCCAACGCGCCGATTTGGAAATCGGCGCTCCGACCAAGCGGTCAGTTCAGCAACCGATACCAGTTGTCGCGCTGACGCGGCTCGTAGCCGAGATCGGTGATGAGCCGCTGCATGTCGGCCACGCCCATGCGGAAGGTGGTGCCGGCGGCGCTGACGACGTTTTCCTCAATCATGATGCTGCCGAGATCGTTCGCGCCGTACTTCAGCGCGACCTGGCCGATGTCGAGGCCCTGCGTGACCCACGAGCTTTGCACGCTGGGCAGGTTGTCGAGGTAGATGCGGCTGAGGGCCTGCGTGCGGAGGTACTCGTGCGCGCCCACGGTCGGGGCTTTGAGCACGGCATTCTCGGGCTGGAACGTCCAGCAAATGAAGGCGGTGAACGCGCCGCCGTTCAGCGCGCCGGACTCGACGGCGTGGGCGAAGTCGGCGGTCGTTTCGAGTTTCGAGTTTCGAGTGGGAAGTTTTCCGGCGGCGACCAGTCGCGCCAAAGATTTGTCCTGCTGCTGGCGCACCACTTCGAGATGCTCAATGCGATCCTCCACCGTTTCGACGTGGCCGAACATCATCGTGATGCTGGTGGCGAGGCCTTGTTGGTGCGCGAGGTCCATCACGTTCATCCACTCGGTCGCGCTGGCCTTGAGCGGCGCGATGCGGTTACGCACGCGTTCGACGAGAATTTCTCCGCCCCCGCCCGGCAACGAACCCAGTCCTGCCGCGACGAAATCCTTCAACACTTGCTCTACTGGCTCATTGAAAAATTCCGAGAACGCCACCATCTCGCTCGGACTGAATCCATGCACGTTGATCTGCGGAAACTTCGCGCGGATGTGCGCGAGCAGGTCGAGATACCATTGCTTGGTCTGCTTGGGATGATGCCCGCCTTGCATGAGAATCTGCGTGCCGCCGAGCGCGATGGTCTCCTCGATCTTGCGATCCATCTCCGGGAGCGAAATGACGTAGGAGTCGGCGTCCTTCTCCGTCCGCCAGAACGCGCAGAACTTGCAATACACGTTGCAGACGTTCGTGTAGTTCACGTTGCGATCCACGATGTAAGTCACCACGTCGTTCCCACATCCACCATGCGACTTCGCGCGCAAGACTTGGCGGCGGCGGTCGGCAAGTGCGCCGAGTTCCTCCAGCGGCAACTGGTAAAGGCGCAACGCCTCGGCGGCCGAGATGCGCCCGCCGTACCAGACTTTCTGGAGGAGCGTGTCGAGTGATGCGTCGTGAATCATCGCGAGGAATTTAGCGGGCTCGGAACAAACGGGAAGGGGGAAACTTTGGACGTGAAAACAAACGCACGCACCCCGCCCACGTATCACTCCGTAGGACGCCCCCGGACGCCACAATCGTCCTGACTCCAATGGTGCTCAACGCGCGCATGAAACAGATTCGATGCGTCATCCATGAGCACAGTCCGCAACATCACAGTGTTCTTAGCCGACGACTCGATGGTTCTCCGCGAGCGGGTGCTCGACATGTTGCGCGACCTTCCCGGCGTCGAGGTGCTCGGCTGCGCGGAGGACGGCCTGCATGCCATTGATTGCATCCGCGCGCTGCGGCCCGACGTGGTAATTCTCGACATCCAGATGCCGCGCGGCACAGGCCTGGATGTTCTGAAGAACATTCACCCGGTGGGCGGCGCACCGCTGATGATCGTCTTCACAAATTTTTCCTACCCTCAATACCGCAAACGCGCGCTGGACTGCGGCGCGGACTATTTTTTCGACAAGACCACCGAGTTCGAGAATTTGCGCGAGCTGTTCGGACAGCTCACCGGCGCGCTCGAACCGCAACCGGCGCATTGACCATGAGCCACGATTTACATTCTCCCCCAAACTCAACCGGGCTGGCGTTCGCGGACGCACAGTTGCTGGCGCGACTCGTCCACGCCAGCCCGGCCGTGCTTTACTCCTGCAACGTGGCCGGAGACTGCGGCACCATCGCGGTGACGGAAAATGTGCGCGCGGTCCTCGGCTACACGCCGGAGGATTTCACCGACGACCCGAGCTTCTGGGCCGTGCGGATTCATCCCGAGGATTCCGCGCGCGTCTTCGAGGGGATGCCGGAACTCTTTCGCGAGGGCGGACAAGTCGTGACTTACCGCTTTCGCCACGCTTTGGGCCACTACGTGACGGTGCGCGATCAGATGACGCTGGAGTTTGATGAGGAGGGAAAACCGTCGCGCATTCTGGGCTGCTGGCTAGAGACAAATCCGCATCAGGCCGCCCCGTTTTTTGCCGCTAGATTTGCAAGTGCTTTGACGGAAACAACGACCAACACCGAAACCGGAGGAAACTATGCTGAACAGACATGAAGCCCGTTTTAACGAACGCGAGTGGGCCTGCATGAGTGTGCAAGCGCCGCTGGGAACCGTCCTCCTCGCGCGGAAACTGCCGGTCACCAACGCGACCCTGCGCGCGGGGGGCGCGAAGACGGCGGAAACTATCCGCCGATTTGCGCCGAGTAATCCGCCGGACTCAGCAGCGAAGAAGCCTCGTTCACGTCGCGGACTTTGATCTGGAAGAACCAGCCGTCGCCGTACGGATGATCGTTCGTGAGCGACGGTGTATCCACGACCTTCGAGTTCACCGCCACGACTTCGCCCGACACCGGCGAGTAAATGTCGCTCGCCGTTTTCACCGACTCCACGACCGCGCACGTCTCGCCCGCCTTGAGCACGCGCCCGACGGCAGGCAGTTCCACAAACACCACGTCCGTCAGTTCATGCTGCGCGTGATCGGTGATGCCGATGGTGGCGATGTCGCCATGGAGCCGCACCCACTCGTGCGATTTCGCGTACTTCAAGTCGGAAGGAACTTTGGAACTCATAAAATTTGTGCGCGGAGATTTGCCGAGGCGCGCAGGATTGTCCAAGGAGTTTTCTGCGTGAACACCGCCGCATCGTTGGCGACTGGCTCTGCCCGTCCGCATTGACACCCTACGTCATTGGAGTAGCCTCGGCGGGTGACGTTCGTGGAGCTAAAGGCTTACGCCAAACGGGTGGCAGACTTGCTGGACGATGAGGCGCAACTGGACTTATGCGTCCGCTTGCTCAAGAAGCCAGGCGAAGGCAGCGTGATTCCGGGTTCCGGCGGATTGCGAAAGATCCGCGTGGCCGCGAAAGGCCACGGCAAGCGTGGAGGCGCGCGCGTGATTTATTACTGGCAGGACACGGCGGGAAAAATCTGGCTCTGCTGCATCTACGCGAAGAACGAGGCAGAGAACCTGCCTGCGGCCGAGATTAAAAAGATTCAACAGGAGTTGATCCAATGAAAAAGACCTATCAGCACATTCATCGCGAGATTGCGGCGCTGCGGCGCGGCGAGGAAAAGCCGGCGCGCGTTTATCAAGTCACGCTGGACCGCCACGGGCGTCCCGTGAAACGGAACCTCGCGCCGGAAAAGTTCCAGCGCGCGCAAGCGAGCGAGTGGCAAAGTGAACAGGCTGTGGAAGCCCGCCGCAAACTGGGCCTCTCGCAGACGGATTTTGCGCGGCTGCTCGGCATCAGCGTGCGCACGCTGCACAACTGGGAGCAAGGCTCGCGCAAACCCACCGGCGCGGCACGGGTGCTCCTGAAACTCGCCGCCATGGATCCGCGCGCCGTGCTCAAAGCAGCGGCGTGATTGTCCAAGGAGTTTTGCAGTTCAACCCGTTTCATCAGGACGACGATACAAGGGCGTGAACTGCAATTCGGGATTCAAAAGGCGGCTGGTCGGCTGTATGACGTTGTTGTGCGGAGCGTTGCTAACCACCCATGCTGTTGCTCAGGCAACCTGGGCGTCGGACAGCGCCGTGACTCCGAAGCTCCAGTTCGCGAGATCGA
This sequence comes from Pedosphaera sp., assembly GCA_031380445.1. GTDB lineage: Bacteria > Verrucomicrobiota > Verrucomicrobiia > Limisphaerales > SIBH01 > JANNGC01. Next base: position 3,912 of record JANNGC010000829.1, on the reverse strand, counting down.
ACGATCTGCTCACCTTGTCCTGGCGAATTTCCCCCTTTGATTTTGCGCTGACATCGCAAGGCAGCCTGCCAGGAACAAACAACGGATTCTGGTGGTCCACGAACCAAACTTTCGTCGGCGATGAAGCGCGCGTGACCATTCCGATGACGAACGACCAGCAGTTCTTCCGGTTGTCCAAAGCCCGTCCGCCCGCCGGTTCGGCGCAAGTGAACCTCTTTCAATTCGGCATTTTTTCCGGGCTGAATTTGGAGTTGGGTTTTGCTTCCCCGGCGACGGTGATCGGGCCGGTGCATGGCAACGCGAACATTTACTTAACGCCTGAAAGCTCGCTGTCGTTTCAAAGCCGTGTGACGGCGGCAGGAATGATTTTCCGCACGAACGCCCCTGGCGATCCGCGCGGACCGGCGAGCGGCACGGTGGATTATTTGGGCGGCTACGCATCCAATTCTCTCTCGCTGATTTTGCCCATCGGCATGAGCAACTCACCGGCGGCCCTGCGCCAAATTCTGGATGCGCCTCCAGTTGGAGAATCGCCCAATTCCGACTTGGGCCGGCAGCGCCTCTACAACCAGGCCGATCTCGTCGCCACGGTCTCGGACGCCGCCACGACCATCACCAGCGGCTTGGTGAACAACAAGGGGACCACCATCAGCCTCACGGGCGTGCCTACGACACAAAACTGGCTTTCCACCGGACAACTCTACAACCGCCGCGAAGCCAAGACCGTCAAGACTGTGGTCATCGACATCGCCAATCTCGTGCGCTGGTCCGCCGGCACCAACAACACGTTGCCTTTTCGCGTCGGCACCGCCTCGCGAGAAGTGACCATCCTTCATGTGGATGACAAGCGCACCGTCGTCAGCGGCAACCAGCCGGGCGTGGTTGTGAAGAACGGCTCGGGCTTGCCGCCTTTTGGACTCACCGTCGTAACGCCCGACCCGCTCTACGTGCATGGCAACTACAACGTGCGGGACAACCTCACCAGTCCCATGTTTCTCAACACCGCCGACACCACCCACACCAAGCCCGCCGCGCTCATGGGCGACTCCATCACCGTTCTTTCCCAAGGCTGGGATTTGTATAGCACTGGCTACGGGAGCAGAGCTTGGTCTGACCGCACCGCCTCAGCCACCACGGTGAACGCCGCGTTTCTCGCCGGCATCGTCGAAACCACTAGCGGGCATTACAGCGGCGGCTTGGAAAATTTCCCGCGCTTTTTGGAAAACTGGGACAACATCAACTTCTGGTACAACGGCTCGATGGTGGTGATGTTTCCCAGCCAGATTGCGACCGGGCTGTGGCAGGGCAGCGGTGAGACAATTGGCATCTACAATCCACCGCTTCGCAAATGGAGCTTCGACTTCAATTTCAACGACCCCAGCAAGCTCCCGCCCAGCGCACCCGTAGTTGGAGTTCTCGCCCAGCCGTTTTGATGGCAGAGAACGCCGCCGTTCAGGCCGCTTCATCCAAAGCCACGGAAACGCGCAGGCCCAGCGGCTCCAGAATCTCCTGCAACGTGGCGAGCGTGGGATTGCCGTTCTTTGACAGAATCTTGTAGAGGCTCGGGCGCTTGAGGCCAACGCGCCCGGCCAAGTTTCCCACACCGCCGCCAGCCTCCACCACATCCTTGAGCGCGATGAGGAAGGCCGCGCTGTCTTTTTCCGCCAGCACTTGCGCGAGGTATTCGGCGGCGTATTCGGGTTCACGCAGCCGCTTGAGCAGGTCAGTTCTGTAATTTTTAAGTCGCATGTAAGTCCTTCCACAACTGTTGCGCGCGGCGGATGTCGCGCGACTGGGTGCCCTTGTCGCCGCCACCGAGCAGCACCACGATTTGCCGGCCCTGCTGCCCGTAATAAACGCGCAGGCCGGGACCGAGGGCGATGCGCAACTCGAACACTCCGCCGCCCACGGATTTGTAGTCGCCGGAATTTCCAGCGCGCACCCGGGCGAGCCGAGCATCCACCGCCGCCTGCATTTTCCGGTCGCGAAGGGAATCAAACCACTCGTCAAACGGGACGAGTCCGTTTTGAAGCTCCGGCTTCTGAAGCTCCTTCTCCAGCACCGGCGCAGTGTAATCTATAGGTGACAGAGGCGTCAATGCCGGCCTGCCTTCCCGCACGCCGTCCGGTTTCCATCATTGCCACTGCGCGCTCCGCTCCGTTACTTGTGGGGCGGATGCCCACGGTTGCCGAACAACTGCGCCTCGGACGCGAAGCGATGAAGATGGAGGTTCAGCAGGTCGCTGAAGCCACCAAGCTCAAGTCCGATCAAATCCGCGCGCTCGAAGAGGGCCGCTACGATTACTTCACCGCCCCCATTTATCTGCGCGGCTCCGTTCGCACTCTCGCGAAGCTGCTCAAGCTCGACGGCCCGAAACTCGTCGCCGAACTCGACGGGGAACTCGGCCCCGCAAAAAAATTCCCGGAAGACCTGCCCGAACCCGCACGCAAGAAGGGTGGCGTCGATTCCATCATGCTGCTGCTCTCGCGGTTGAACTGGCTGTGGGCGGGCATCATCATTGCGATCCTTTTGCTCACGCTCGGCGGGGGCGCGGCCTGGCAGGCGTGGAAAAATCGCGCGCCGTCTGACCCGTTGAAGAAGCTCGGCTCCGGGCTGTATCAACCGGCGGAACCGACGGGGGAGATTTTGCCGCTGCCCACCAATCCGGCGGCAAACTCCAAATCCCAAATCTCAAATCCAAAATAAATTCCAAACTCCAAGCCCCAAACCGCTGCTACTGAACGGGCGGCGTTTGAGATTTGAAGTTTGAGGCATTGGAGTTTGTTTGGATTTTGGGATTTGGGATTTGGATTTTCTCCCCTAACCTGCGCGCTCTTTGATGAGCAAAACAACTCAACCGCGTCCGCTCCGTGTCGGCATCATCTCGCTCGGCTGCGCCAAAAACTTGGTGGATGCCGAAATCATGCTCGGCTCGCTGCTCAAGGGCGGCGTGGAAATCACCAACGACGCCGCCAGCGCCGACGCGGTGATCGTGAACACCTGCTCGTTCATTGACTCGGCTCAGGAGGAGAGCGTGGATTCCATTCTTGAATCGAACGAAGTGCGCGAGGCGAACAATCGCGGCCAGGCGCTCATCGTCTCCGGCTGTTTGCCGCAACGCTTCCGCGAGGAGCTGCCGAAGCTGATGCCGGAGGTGGACGCCTTCATGGGCATTGATCAGGTCGCGCAAGTCGGCGACATCGTGCGCCGGGCCATCGCGCATCGCGGCGAGAAGTTGAACGAGCCGAAGTCCAAGGCTCCAAGTCCAAAGTCCAAGGTCAAGTCACGCATCGCTGAGTTGGACAAGGAGAAGCCGCACACGCACGACCACGACGAACGTGCCGCCAGCGTCCCGCTGGCGAAACCCGGTCAGAAACGCCAGCAGGATGCTGGCGGCACGCTGGCTCCGCTCATGGACGTGAACGTCCGCCCCACGTTCATCCCAGATTTCGACACGCCGCGCTTCCGGCTCACGCCGAAACATTTCGCCTACGTGAAGATTGCCGAGGGCTGCAATCATCCGTGCAGCTTCTGCATCATCCCCCGGATGCGCGGCTCGCATCGCTCGCGCCAGCAGGCCGACATCGTGCGCGAGGTGAAACAGCTCGTGGCCGACGGCGTGAAGGAGATCAATTTGATCTCGCAGGACTCGACTTACTACGGACTCGACTTGCGCGCGAACCACAGCCGTGCCATTTCCTCGCCGGAGAAATTTTCCGCCGCCGCCAAGTCATTGACCGCTGACGCGACCACGCTCTGCACGCTGCTGCGCGAACTGAACTCCATCGAGGGCGAGTTCTGGATTCGCCTGCTCTACACGCATCCGGCCCACTGGACGGACGAATTGATCCGCACCATCGCCGAGTGCCCGAAAGTCGCGCGCTACGTGGACATGCCGCTGCAACACATCCA
>JANNGC010000201.1:0-6360 GCA_031380445.1 Pedosphaera sp. | reverse complement strand
TATATATATATATATATATATATATTCCCGCGGGGGCTTTCGCGGCGCAGGGTCGCGGCCACACCACGATGCGATGAAAACTTCCTTGTCCCGCTGGGCCCGCCGCAGCCGAGGGCTGCTGCTCCTCTCTTTCTGCGCCGCATCTGCTGTCGCGCTCAAAGGGGCGGAGACGCCGAACATCGTCCTCATCTTCTGCGACGACCTGGGCTATGCGGACATCGCGCCGTTCGGCGGACGCACGGCCACGCCGAATCTTTCGCGGTTCGCGCGCGAGGGGATGCGCTTCACGGACTTCTACGCGGCGCAGGCGGTGTGCTCCGCATCGCGCGCGGCGCTGCTCACGGGCTGTTATCCCAATCGTGTTGGCATTCAGGGTGCGCTGTCGCCGCGCGCCAAAATCGGGTTGAACGCCAACGAGACGACGCTCGCGGAAATCCTGAAGACGCGCGGTTACGCCACGGCCATCTACGGCAAGTGGCATCTCGGCGACGCGCCGCCGTTCCTGCCCACGCGCCACGGCTTCGATGAATGGTTCGGCCTGCCGTACTCGAACGACATGTGGCCGTTCCATCCCACCTCGCACACGAACTTCCCGCCGCTGCCGCTCTACGAAAATGAAAAGGTCGTCGAGGTTATGCCCGACCAGCGGCAGTTCACCGCTTCCTACACTGAGCGCGCCGTAAAGTTCATCGAGCGCAACAAGGAGAACCCCTTCTTCCTCTACGTGCCGCACAACATGCCGCACGTCCCGCTCTACGTGAGCAGCAAGTTCAACGGCGCCTCCGGCCGCGGCCTCTACGCCGACGTGATTCAGGAGATTGACTGGTCGGTCGGGGAAATTCTCGCCGCGCTGAAACGGAACGGCCTCGACGAAAACACCCTCGTCGTCTTCACCTCGGACAACGGGCCGTGGCTGCTCTACGGCTCGCACGCGGGCGACGCGCGGCCCTTGCGCGAGGGCAAGGCCACGACCTTCGATGGCGGCGTGCGCGTGCCGTGCCTGATGCGCTGGCCGGGGAAAATTCCCGCCGGCTCAACGTGCCGCGAGTTGTCGATGACCATGGATTTGCTCCCCACCATTGCGAAGCTCGCCGGCACCAACGCCCCGACCGACCGCATCATTGACGGCCGCGACATCTGGCCCCTCATGTCCGACCAGCGCGGCGCGAAGACGCCGCACGAAGTCTATTACTACTACTGGGCGCAAGGGCTTGAAGCCGTGCGCTCCGGCCCGTGGAAGCTGCACTTCCCCCACGACTACGCGCACCTCGCCGTGCCCGGCGGCGGCGGACTGCCGGGCAAATACACCCGGCCAAAAATCGGCGCCGCGCTCTACAACTTGGAGAAGGACATCAGCGAACAGCACGACGTCTCCGCGCAATACCCCGACGTCGTCGCCCGCCTCGAAGCCCTCGCCGAACGCTCCCGCGCCGACCTCGGCGATTCCCTGACCAAGCGGAAGGGCGCGAACGTGAGGGAGGCGGGGAAACTGTGAACCGCTAATAAACGTTAATGGACGCTGATCAAAACGGACGCTGACCCCATCAGCGTTTATTAGCGTGCATTAGCGATTAATTTTTCCTCACACCCCCTCCACCGTCGGGTGCGCCCACGGCGCGCGGTAGGGGCGCTCCAGAAGATTGTTCGCCTGCTCGTCGCTCTGCACTTTGCCGCGCGCGGCGTCCCAGTAAATCGAGCGGCCAATCTTCGCCGAGACGTTCGCCAGGATGCACGAGGCGCTGGAGATGTAGCCCTGCTCGATGTCCGCCACGGGCTTGCTGCGCGTCTCGATGGCTTTCAGGAAATCCTGCATGTGCCCGCGCACGGCGGAGGCGACGTGGCGCTCCAAATCCTTCTCAGTTTTGTCCTCGGGAAATTTCTCATACTCGAAGAGCGCCTCGCCCTTGACCGTGGGTTCGGTCTTGCCGCGCGGGAAAAACTCGAAGCGATCCACGCTGGCCTTCAGCGTGCCTTTCTCGCCGTAGAAGAACGCGGCCCACGGATAGCGCGGGTCGGGCGCGTCGCCCCACGAGCGGTGGTTCCACACCACGTTCAGCTCGGGGAACTCGAAGCACGCGGTCTGCGTGTCGGAGATGTTGGCCACGCTTTTCTTGTCCACGTAGATGTCGCCGGCGGAACTGATGCGCGTGGGCCAGCCGAGGTCGAGCATCCAGCGCGTCATGTCCAGCATGTGAACGCACATGTCGCCGACGATGCCGTTGCCATACTCCATGAACGCGCGCCAACTGCGGGGGTGCATGATTTTATGGAAGGGACGCATCGGCGCGGGGCCGGTCCACATTTCGTAATCGAGATTCTCCGGCGGCATCCCGGACGCGGGCGAGGCGTCGCGCGAGCGCATGTGGTAGTAGCAGCAGATTTCGACGTGGGAAATTTTGCCGAGCAGCCCGGCCTTGATGACCTTGTCGCGCGCCTCAATGAGGTGCGGCGTGCTGCGGCGCTGGGTGCCGATTTGCACAACGCGTTGGTATTTGCGCGCCGCCGCGAGCATGGCCTGGCTCTCGACGACATCCACGCCGGTGGGCTTTTGGCAATACACGTCCGCGCCGGATTTCACCGCCTCAATCATGTTCAGCGCGTGCCAGTGGTCGGGCGTGCCCACGAGCACGATGTCGAGGTCCTTCTCCTTCAACATCTCGCGATAGTCGGCGTAGAGGCGCGGCTTCTTCCCGGACTTCTGGCGCGAGGCGACAAGGTCGGCGGCGTCGCCCAACATTTTCTTGTCCACGTCGCAGAGCGAGACGACCTCGACGGGCGCGACTTGGATGAGGCGCAGCAGATCAATCTTCCCGTACCAGCCGGTGCCGATGAGGCCGACCCGTTTCTTCATGTCGGCGAATTCAGCGGCGAACGTGGGCGCGGCGGCGATGGCGAAAGACGCGGCAGTACCGGTCTTGAGAAATTGGCGGCGTGTCATGCGCTTGTCGTATGCCGGGCCGCGCGGAGCGGCAAGCGGAAAGAAGCCGGAGACTCTATCAGGTGGCAATGGTCGGGCTGCGACCATTCTTAGTGGGGCAGGCGTCCTCGCCTGCCTTCCGTGCTTGGGCCGTCCCGGCTGAAGAACCACCAGCCGGGACGGCCAGTGGACGCGCGGCAGCCGGGACGGCTGCCCCACTACGGCGGCACATTTTCCAGTTGCCTTTGCGCGGCGTTGCCATTGACTTGCGCACATGAAACCAACACTGCTCGTCGTGCTGCTCGCGTTTGCTCTCGCTTCGATTTCCCGCGCCCATGTGGCCGGCGAGGAAATGGCGACGGCGGCGAATAAATTCTTGGAATCACTTCGCCCGGAGCAGCGCGCCAAGGCGACGTTCGATTTGAAAGGCGATGAGCGGCTGGACTGGCATTTCATCCCCAAGGTGCGGAAGGGACTCACGCTCAAAGACATGTCCGAGGCGCAACGCACGCTGGCGCACGCGCTCTTGCGCAGCGGCCTGAGCGCGCACGGCTACGCTAAGACGACGAACATCATCAGCCTCGAGGACATTCTCAAAGTGATGGAGGCCGGGCGCGGCACGATGGTGCGCGACCATGAGCTTTATTATTTTTCGATCTTCGGCACGCCATCGGCGACGGGCACCTGGGGCTGGCGCATGGAGGGGCATCATTACTCGCAGAACTTTACGGTGGTGAAGGGCGAGCTGTTTTCTGGCACGCCGTCATTCATGGGCACGAATCCGGGCGAAGTCCGCAGCGGCCCGCGCAAAGGTCTGCGCGTGCTCGCGGATGAAGAAGACCTCGGTCGCGCGCTCGTGAAGTCGTTGAATGACGAGCAGCGCAAGGCGGCCATCTTCGACACCAAGGCCCCGGCGGACATCATCACCGTGGCGAAGCGCAAGGTGACGCCGCTGGAAACGGCCGGACTCGCCGCGCCGAAACTGGACGCGGCGCAGACCGCGCAATTGCGCACACTGGTGAAAACCTACGTGGGCCGCCTGCGCGGCGATCTGGCGGACGCGGACTTCGCGAAGATTCAAAAGCAGGGCTGGGAGAAAGTTTATTTTGCGTGGGCCGGCGGTTTGGAAAAAGGCGACCCGCATTATTACCGCGTGCAGGGGCCGACCTTCCTCATCGAGTACGACAACACGCAGAATGATGCGAATCACGTTCACGCGGTCTGGCGCGATTTCGACAATGACTTTGGTGAAGACCTGCTGCGGAAGCACTACGCGGAGACGCCGCACGGGAAGTGAGGATGTGGCTCCCAGGGGCCGACGGCTTGCTCGGTGAGCAGCGTCCTCGTAACGTGAGCGTGACCGTGAGACTCCTCAAAAACATTTTCGCGCTCGCGTGCGGCCTCGTTGCCACGCTGGTCTTCGCGCATGGTGACATGCACCCGCGCATCCTCGAAGTCACCGAGCAGATCAAGCAGTCGCCCACGAACGCCCATCTCTATTTCCAGCGCGCCGAGCTGTATCGCATTGATGGTGACTTCACGAATGCGCTGGCGGATTTGAACGCGGTGGCGCGGCTCGACCGCAGCTTGAAGCGCGTGGACTTTTTGCGCGGCCAGGTGCAGCTCGAAGCAAATCAGCCGCAGTCCGCGCTTGGGCCACTAAACCGTTATCTCGCCGACCAGCCGCCGGACGCGGACGCCTACACCGTGCGCGCGCGGGTGCTGGCGAAACTGGAGCGCCCGGCGGCGGCGATTGATGATTTCACCACGGCCATCAAGCTGAGCACGACGCCGAACCCCGAGCTGTTCATCGAACGCGCCGCCGCCTGGCGCGCGCTGGGAAAACCGGAGGAGGCCATTCGCGGGCTGGATGAGGGCATTCGCAAGATTGGTCCCATCGTCACGCTGCAACTGCCCGCCGTGGACGCGGAGCTGGCGCTGAAGAAAACCGACGCCGCGCTCGCGCGCATTGATACCGTGACGGCCCGGCTGCAACGCAAAGAGACGTGGCTGGTGCGTCGCGCGGAAATTTTGCGGAACGCCGGGCGCGAGGAGGAGGCGAGGAAAAATTATTACGCCGCGCTGGAAGCCATCAACCGCCTGCCGCCCGCGCATCGCGGCACGCGCATGACCTTGGAACTGGAGACGCGCATCCGCGCCTCGCTCGCGACGAACGCGCCGGCGAAGCCGTGAGAGGCGCGCGGGCTTTCCAGCCCGCAGCAACATTCGCCAACCGGACGCGCAAGAATTCCCGAACACCTCCCTTCAAAAGCACGTTGCTGCGGGCTGGAAAGCCCGCGCGCCGCTCACGACTTGATGTCGCGGAGGTGAAACGCCGTGCCGCCGATCACGAGGCACGTCGCGTTGAAGGCCACGAGCACGGAGAGCGCGCTCCACACCCGCGCCCAATCCATCGGCTGCCCATACACCGCCACCCACGCGCGGAAATGATGGAGCAGCATGTAAGGACGGTATTCCGCGAGCGCCGGGATGCTTTCGAGCACGAGGTTCAGCAGCAGAAATGAAATGGCGAGAATGGTCGCCGCCGCCGGCTTCATGTTGAAGCAGCCAAACATGAAGGCCAGCGTCATCATGGTGCTGGCGTTGATGGCGAGGAACAGGTGTGACGCGGCGTAAAGTTTCCAGCCCTCCGCCGCGCTCAACACAGCGAAGATGTTTTCCGGCTCGGGAATTAAAACGAACATGCCCTTCCATGGAAACCACAGCCGCGCGAGGACCAGCGCCATGACGCCGAGCGCGAACACTTGCGTCACCGCGAAGACCACGCCCGCGCACCACTTCACGAAGAGCAGCCGCCAGCGCGAGACCGGGCGGCAGAGAATCATCCGCAGCGTGCCGTCCTCCGCCTCCTTGGCCACGAGGTCGCCGCCGATCAGCCCGGTGTAGAGCGGCATGAGCAGCAGGATTTGCGGGATGAGCATGATGAGCGCGACGGTGAGCGCGGAGACGTAGTCCTCGGCGAGGTAGCCGTTGCCCACGAGCATCCGTTCCATGCCGCGCTTCATGCCGCGCGAGAAGTGGAAGCCGAAGAGCATCGCGTTCTGTGCGAGCAGGAACATGACGAAGCCGATGTAAGTCCGCTTCTTGGCGAAGAGCTTCCAAAGTTCGTTGCGGAGCTGGAGGAGGAACAAAATCATGGGGTGGCGACCTCCGGTCCGGCGCTGGTGGGGCGAGACTCCGTCGAGCACCACCTGCCGACGAAGGAGGCGCGAGCGGAGCGAGCATCTCGGCCATCGGGGAGGATGCTCACTCCGTTCGCCTCGCTGCGCTCGAAATGGTGCTCGACGGAGGGCACGGACTCACACCTTGGGTGACACTTTAGACTCACAGCCTGGGTAACACTTCTAAGGCACCTATGCCTTGGAACAAGAGAAGTGAGTTTCATCAACGCTACGCTTTCATCCAACAAACACGGACGTGCC
>JANNGC010000195.1:0-11521 GCA_031380445.1 Pedosphaera sp. | reverse complement strand
TTCCAGCCCGCAGCAACGTGTAGAGTCGAGCAGTGTTCAAAAGTCCTTGCGTCCTCGAATGGTGAACAGTGCTGCGGGCTGGAAAGCCCGCGCTCCTGTAAATTTGCATACGTGCCCTACGCCGTGATTGCGCCCTGCGCGGTCACGGCGTAATCATTTCCGCATGTTCCCCGTCCGCTCACTCCTTGGCGCGCTGGCCATCGCCGGCGCGTGTGTGGTGCGCGCGGATGATGCGGCGGACAAACACTTTCACGACAAGGTCAAACCGCTCCTCGACTCGCGCTGCATCAGTTGCCACGGCCCCGACAAGGTGAAGGGCGCGCTCCGCCTCGACTCGCGCGCCGCAGCCTTGAAAGGCGGCGACAACGGCCCGGCGGTTATTCCCGGCAAACCTTCCGAAAGCCTGCTGCTCCAAGCAGTGATGCATGTGAAGTCTGACTTGGAAATGCCGCCCAAGGAAAAGCTCACCACGAACGACATCGCGGTCTTGCGCCGCTGGATTGCGGACGGCGCACCGTGGCCCGCTGCGCCGACGAATGAGACTGCCGCTGTTCAGTTGAGGCCCGGTGAACGTCTCGGCGACGCGTGGAGTGATCCGCGCAATCCCATCGTGAAAATTTTCGGCGGACAGCGGCTGGATTTGTGGTCGCTCCAGCCGGTGCGGCGTGTGGAGCCGCCGGTGGGGAAAAAAGTAATCAGTAAGACAGTAATCAGTGGGGCCAAAGGCGGGGCAACGCGTTCGCTGATTACTGACTCACTGATGACTGATTACTTTCCCCGGCATCCCATCGATCAATTCATCCACGCCAAACTTGCGGAAAGAAAAATCACACCCGCGCCCGAGGCCGACCGACGCACGCTGGCCCGACGGCTCTACTTCGATCTCACTGGGTTGCCGCCGACGCCGGAGGAGATGAGCGAGTTTCTTCGCGATGCGCGTCGCGATGCCTACGAACGGCTCGTGGACGAGTTGCTCGCGTCGCCCCGCTACGGCGAGCATCAGGCGCGGCTCTGGCTGGACGTGATTCGCTACAGCGACAGCAACGGCTTCGACTGGGACGAGTTTCGTCCGAAGGCGTGGCGCTTTCGCGATTACGTCATCCGCGCGTTCCATGCGGACAAGCCGTTTGACCAGTTCATCCGCGAGCAACTGGCGGGCGATGAACTGCTCGAAGCCGCGCCGAAGACTGAAGCGGAGCAAGACGCGCTCATCGCCACCGGCTACCTGCGCCTCGGGCCGCAGGACAATTCCGCCGGTGCGTTCAATGAACAAGATCGCAGCCGCGCCGAACTGATGGCCGACCTCACCGAGACGACGGCCAGCGCTTTCCTCGCCATGACCTTGTCGTGCAACCGCTGCCACGATCACAAATACGATCCGCTCTCGCACGCCGACCATTACCGGATGCGTGCCTTCTTCGAGCCGGTGAAGTTCGTAGATGATCTGCCCATTGACCTCGCGCCTGAGCAGGAAGCCATTCGCGCGCAGAACAAGGCGCTGGATGAAAAGCTCCAGCCCTTCACCGCCGAGCGCGACAAGCTGCTTGCCAGCGTGAAGAAGAATTTTCGGGAGGAGAAAATTGCCAAGCTCACTCCAGAAGATCGTGTGCTCCTGGAAACGCCCAAGGAGAAACGCACCAACGACTTGAAGGACAAAGTCGCCGCCGTGGAAAAGAAGGTGGAGCCGAAGGACAAGGAAGTGCAGGCCGCGCTCACCGAGGAGCAGAAGAAGCAGCAGGAGACGCTCACGAAACAGATTGATGCGCTGAAGAAGCAACGCCGCGCCTTCACGCTCGCGCTGTTGATGACGGACAACACCGAGAAAATCCCCGTCACGAAGGTCTTGTTCCAGGGCAACCACAAAGACCCGCGTGAGGCGGTGGTGCCCGGATTTCTTTCCGCGCTCGATCCCAATCCGGCGGAAATCAAGAAGGCGCGCAACGCGAAGACCACGGGCCGACGTCTGACCTTGGCGGACTGGATTGCGTCCACGAACCATCCCCTGACCGCGCGCGTGTTCGTGAACCGCGCGTGGCAGCAGCACTTCGGCAGCGGTCTGGTGGCGACGGCGAACGACTTCGGCCTCGCGGGCGCGAAGCCCACGCACCCTGAGTTGCTCGACTGGCTGGCGGGTGAGTTTGTCCGCACCGGCTGGAGCGTGAAGAAGTTGCACCGGCTCATCGTGACCAGTGCCACCTATCGGCAGGCCGGTGGCGTGCCTCCCGCGAGCGATCCTGATAACGAATTGCTCTCGCGACAGCATCCGCGCCGCCTGAGCGCCGAGCAGTTGCGTGATGCGCTTCTGGCCGTGTCCGGTTTGTTAAAGCTGGAGCACGCGGGCGGCCCGCCCATCTGGCCGGATTTGCCGCCGGAGATTTTGCAGGCCAACCCCGCGTTCCTCGACGACAACGAGACGAAGACGAAGGGCTGGTATCCATCGCCGAAAACGAATCAGAACGTGCGGAGCGTCTTCCTGATTCAAAAGCGCACGGTGCGCGTGCCGTTCATGGAGACGTTTGACTTACCGGAGAATTCCGTCTCCTGTGCGCGCCGCAACGAATCCATCGTCGCCCCACAGGCGCTCTCGTTGCTCAACAGCACGCTCACGATCGAGGCGTCCCGTGCGCTGGCCAGCCGCGTGCAAGGTGAGGCAGGAGACGATCTCGCGAAGCAGGTGGATCGGGCCTTCGCCCTCGTGTTGCAACGTCCTCCTGACCAAGAAGAGCAGCGTGCCTGCGCCGAACTCGTTCGGCAGCGCAGCCTCGTTGAGTTGTGCCGCGCGCTGCTGAACTTGAACGAATTCATCTACGTGGATTGAGCGGTACGATCCGGATTTTTCTAACTGGAGGTGGGAAAACCTCCCGACTTGCCAACTGAAAAGTCGGCGTTACGTCGTAACGCCGACATTCGTGTCGGCAGGTGGCGAGACTTTCCCGTCTCGTGTTCCTGTTTCTATTCGGCACCGGGTCGTGCCCGCTGCTTACTGCGGCGGCGGAGCGGCGTCGCGACGCGCGGGGCGCTGGCCTTCGGCACCGGGGTCGCGCTGACCGCGCGGGCCAGCCGCCTCCCGTCCGTCTTCGCCGGCTTTCGGACGTTCTCCGCCGCCGCGGGCCGGGCGCATTTCCTCCGGCGTGATTTTGCCGTCGCCGTTCTTGTCCAGTTTGGCCAGCGCAGCGGCGGCGTTCTTGATTTCATCGGCGTCGAGCATGCCGTCCTTGTTCGCGTCCAACGCGGCGAAGAGCGGAGGCGTCATCTGCTGGCCGCGCGGGCCACCGGGAGCGCCGGGGCCTCCTTCGCGATTCTGTCCGGGACGGTCGGCGTCACCGGGGGCGCCTTCACGCTGCGGCGGGCGTTCGCCGCGCGGCTGGCGCGGCTTCTCGGCGTCCTGGGCGAAAGTCATCGCTGGCAACGCCAGTCCCAGCGCCATCAAAAGTGCGGTCGTGTTCTTCATAATTTTCTCTTTGTTGGTGGCCACCGTGTTGGTCGCCTTCACTACATGAGACGGGCGGGACGTAAAGGTTCTGTTTGGTTTGGCAGGAGAATTGTTAAGCGGAGGTAAATGTTCCGGTAGTGGGGCAGCCGTCTCGGCTGCCTTAGTCCGGTGGGCGTCCCGCCTACCGCCTCGTCACCAGCCGGGATGGCACGTGGACGTGATGTGTGAAAGGCGGCCGCCTTAACCCAGGGTCATCGAAAAGTTTTTCTCTGTGCGCGCGGCGTGCGCTGTGGCAATTCCTTCCGCGACATGAGCGTCCTGCACCCCAAGTCCCGTCCGCCGCTGGAGCGCATGATGCGCATTCACCAGGAGATTTCCTCGGGCAGTTATCCGAACGCGACGAAGCTGGCGCGTGAAATGGAAGTGAGCGTGAAGTCCATCTGGCGCGACATCGAGTTCATGCGCGACCGGATGAATCTGCCGCTGGCCTACGACGCGAGCCGGTATGGCTATCACTACACGGAGTCGGTCAGCGCCTTCCCGACGCTGCAAATCACCGAGGGCGAACTGGTCGCGCTGCTCATCGCGGAAAAGGCGCTGGAGCAGTATCGCGGCACGAACTTCGAGAAGCCGCTGGTCAGCGCGCTCAAGAAAATGGCGGCGCAATTGCCGGACACGGTGTCGTTCAACATCGCGGAGTGGGACCAGACCATTTCCTTCCGCACGAGCGCGGAGCCGATTTTGAATCTGGAAATCTTCGACGCGCTGGCGAAAGCCACGGCGGCGCGGAAACAAATTCAGTTCGGCTATCGCAAGCCCGGACAGGGCAAGCCCGAGGCGCGCGTCGTGGACCCGTATCATCTGGCGAACATTAACGGCGAATGGTTCCTCTTCGCCTTCGATCATGCGCGGAAGGACATCCGCACCTTCGTGCCTGCGCGCATGAGCGACGTGACGGCGACGGGTAAAACTTTTCCACGTCCGGCGAAGTTCTCGCTGGAGAAGCGGCTGCACGACAGCTTCGGCGTGTTCAGCGGTCAGGGAGAGTTCAACGTCGTGATTCGCTTCGATGCTTTCGGCGCAGGTTACATCCGCGAGAAGAAGTGGCATCCCTCGCAGGAGCTGCGCGAGCTGAAGGACGGCGGCGCGGAGCTGCGCATGAAACTGTCGAGCCTGGATGAAGTGCAGCGCTGGGTCTTGAGCTGGGGCGGCCATGCGCAGGCGGTGGCGCCGAAGGAACTGGTGGAGAAGGTGCGCGAGTCGGCACGACAGATTCTCGGGTGACAGCGCGTTTCCTCTCTCACGAGAAAATCTGCGCGCCGCCGCAAACTCCATTGAAGAATTTCCCCGCCGATGCCGAAACATGAAGCATGGTTTTGGAAGTCAGTTCTGCCCCTGCTCCGGTCGCTCCACCGGCGTCGTGCGAGGAAATTTTGCTGGTGGAAGCCCGTCCCGTCCTGGTGTCTTTGCCCCGCCGGCGCGTGCGCCGGAAAGTTCTCTACGTGGCGCTGGGCCTTTGCACTTTCATCTACGCCTTCACGCACTGGTTTTTGTGGCCGGTGAGAATTTCCGGCGAAAGCATGGCTCCTAACTACGATGACGGCCAGCCTGCGGTCATCAACCGGCTCGCCTATTTCTCGAACAGTCCGCAACGCGGCGACGTGGTGGGCTTGCGCGTCGGACACGAGTTTTACCTCAAGCGCATCGTCGGACTGCCCGGCGAACGCATCGAGTTCCAGCGCGATACGGTGGTCGTGAACGGGCGTCCATTGAAAGAGCCGTATCCGGTGAAACCGCTGCTGTGGAAACTCGCCCCGGTGCAGCTTGGCGCAAACGACTACTACGTCATGGGCGACAACCGCACCATGTCCAAGCTCGGCCCCGTGCCCCGCGAGCAAATCATCGGCAAGTCGCTGTTCTGATCGTTGTCGTCGCGTCCCGCCGGTCCGTCGCTCCGCATAGATTGGCTTGGCTCTGGTGAGAAGGATCTGCGCGTATTCTTGCGCCCGCGCCCTTTTCTGCTCCGAAGTCCCGCAAGAATTTCCGCCGTCCGTCTGCGCATGGCAAAACTGTCACGGACCGGGACACGACAGGACACGATGAGACAAGGGAACGGGACAGTGGAAGGTGTTCAACAAACCCTAGCGGCACAGTTCCTCGATTTCTTGAATTCCTACAGGGGCATTCCGTGCTTCTCCTGCTGGCTGATCCACGTTGGCAAGGCCGCTGCTAAAGCCCGTCCGGCTATGCAAACGCAATTAAACTCAAACAGTGCTGACGGTTCCGGGATGAAGTCCCGCGCCGCTCATGCGGGTGCGTGGCTGAAACAACAAAACCAAAAAACGCTCGCTCCTATGATCCTCAACCTCCAAGTCCGTGACGAAAAGAAATCCGAACGCCTCGCTCGCGAAGCCGTCCTCTGGAAAAGCTACGCCCGCAAAGCCACGCGCGAACAATCCGAAGCCGGCCTCGTCGAGCAGTTCCTCCCGCTCGTGAAAACCGTCGTCGGTCGCCTCCAGATGTCGCTGCCCTCGCACGTGGACGCGGAAGACCTCTACAGCGCCGGACTCGTCGGCCTGCTCGACGCGATTCGCCATTACAATGCGAAGCTCGGCTCGACCTTCGAGACCTACGCCCGCGTCCGCATCCGCGGCGCCGTGTATGACGAACTCCGCCGCATGGACTGGGTGCCGCGCTCCATCCACAGCAAGGCGAAGAAAGTTCAGGAAGCCATCAAAGTCCTCGAACAGAAAAAGCGCCGCGTGCCGACCGAGATCGAAGTCGCCAACGCCCTCCAAATTTCCCTCAACGATTACCAGCAGCTTCTCGAAGAAATCCGCCCCGCCACCTTCGTCTGCCTTGACGCCGCGCTCGGTGATGAAGGCGACAACTCACCTTCGCAATACGAAGCCTTCGCCGATGCGAAGCAGGAAAACCCGCTCGACGGCGTGGCGCGCAACGAAATGTCCGACATTCTCGGCGACCACCTTCAGGAACTTCCCACGATGCAGCGCCAGGTGCTCGCGCTCTACTACTTCGAGGACATGCGCCTGCGCGAAATCGCGGAAATCTTCGGCCTCACCGAATCGCGCATCTGCCAGATTCATTCGCAGGCCATCCTCACGATGCGGGCGCATCTGGAGACCTACGCGGAAGCGTGATTGTTTTCCGGCGCGAGCCGGTTTTTTGGAACCCGTGTTGGGTTGTTGTTGCGGGCGCGTTCAAACGAACGCGCCCGTTCTCTTTTGAAAAGTCCTTCCCCGCGTGCGTTGGAAAAATCTCGGGGTGCTCCCAGTCCGCTCCGCTCAAGCCGGTCTGGCCAGTCTGGCGATCATCTCGCGCAGCGGCGCCAAGTCCGGGTCTTGCAACGCCATCGCCAGAATGGCTTTTGGCTCGCCGCACGCCAGCGCCCGACGCAGCCACGTCAGCGTCTCAGCCGGATCGCGTTCCATCTGGCAAGAGTAGCAGGCAAGGTTGTAGGTCAGCGTTGGTTCGGCGGGAAACTTGTCCGCCACGGAGGCGAGCGCGCTGAATGCTGCCGGCAGTCCACCGCTCGCCGACCGGCGCAGTGCGTACGCATGATGCAACCAGCTCGATGCTCGCTCCGGTGCGGCGGCGATCAGCGCGTGGCCGACTTCGTTCGCGGCCTCCCACTGGCGCTGTTCGGCCAGGACGAGCCAGCGGATTTCCAACGTGTCCGCGTGGGCCTTGGCTGCCGCGCTCAATTGCTCCAGTTCGGCGAGTGCTTCGATGGCGTTACCCAGCTCCAGCCAGCCGACGGCGGCGCGCAGTTGGTGTTGATCGGCCAGTGCCAGTTCCATGCGCGCGAGGGTAATGGGGAAAGGGCAGGCGCACCACGCGGAAGTCTTTGGCCAATCAACTCATGCGTTGAAATTCCCGCGCGCGTGGCGTACGACGGCGGCATGAAACAAGGAATGATTCTGCTCGCCAGTTTTCTCTGCGCCACCGCGGTGCACGCCAAAGTGATCTTCGAGAAAGTGGAATACACGGAGGGCGCGACTGTGTGCGAAGGACTGATGGTTTATGATGATGCCCTCGTTGGCCCGCGTTCCGGCGTGCTGATTGCCCATCAATGGAAAGGTCTGACCGATTACGAGAAGATGCGCGGTGAGATGCTGGCGCGCAGCGGCCACGTTGTGCTCTGCGCGGACGTTTATGGAAAGGGCGTGCGCGCGGACAATCCCAAGGACGCCGGTGCGCTCGCCGGAAAATACAAAGGCGACCGTCCGCTCCTGCGCGCGCGCATCAACGCCGCGCTGGCCGTGCTCAAGAAAAGTCCGCGCGTGAATCCGAAGCAAGTCGCCGCCATCGGCTACTGCTTCGGCGGCACCACGGTGCTCGAACTCGCGCGCAGCGGCGCGGAGGTCGCGGGCGTGGTGAGCTTTCACGGCGGGTTGAACACGCCCACGCCCGCCGACGCGAAGAACATCAAAACCAAAGTCCTCGCCTGCCACGGTGCGGATGATCCGTTCGTGCCGGAGGCCGAGGTGCTGGCTTTCCAGAAGGAGATGCGCGACGCGAAAGTAGACTGGCAACTGTCCTCGTACGGCAACGCCGTCCACTCCTTCACGGACAAGAACGCGGGCAACGACAACGCGAAGGGCGCGGCCTACAACGCCGCCGCCGATGCGCGTTCGTGGCGCGAGATGGAACAGTTCCTCGCCGAAGTGCTGCGCTGAACGGCGATGCTGATCGCCTTTCACAAACCGTACGGCGTGCTCTCGCAGTTCACGCCGGACGGCTCGCCGAACCGTCCGCTGGCGGAGTTTGGTTTCCCGAAAAATGTCTATGCCATCGGGCGGCTCGACGCGGACTCCGAGGGCTTGCTGCTGCTGAGTGACGAGCCGGAACTGAACGAGCGCCTGCTGCATCCGCGTCACGGCCACGAGCGCATTTACTGGGTGCAGGTGGAGCGCATCCCGGCGGCGGAGGCGCTGCGTTCGTTGGAGAAAGGCGTGAGCATCCAAGCTCACAAAACACTGCCGTGCCGCGCGCGGCTGCTCGATCCGCAACCGCCAATCGCGCCGCGCGATCCGCCGATTCGTTTTCGCAAGAGCGTGCCGGACTGCTGGATTGAGCTCGAACTCACCGAAGGCAAGAACCGCCAGGTGCGCCGCATGACGGCGGCGGTGGGGCATCCCACGCTGCGTTTGCTGCGGGTGCAGATCGGCGGCTTCGCGCTCGGCGAATTGCCGGCGGGGAAGTGGCGCGTGGTCACGGACGCCGAGCGTGTGCTGATCCTCGGGTGACAAACGGCCTCGCACGGTCTGGAGCGCCGAGCATGGCTCGGCACGAGGCCAAGCCTTGGTGTTCGTGCCGGGCGATGCCCGGCGCTCCGGGCTGATGTTTTGCATTGGCGTCCACCCGTCATTTCCCAAACATCGCGCGCATGGACGTAAAAAATGTTTCGGACGCGCCCGCCTTCATCACCAAGGACGGCTCGGAGATTCGCGAGTTGCTGGCCTATCGTAACTCGGCGGTTCGCAACCAAAGTCTCGCCGAGGCACGCGTGGCCGTGGGCGCGAGCACGCAGGAACATTACCATCCCAAGGCGGAGGAAATTTATTTCATCACCCACGGGGCCGGGCGGATGCGGATCGAGGACGAAGTGCGCGAAGTGAAAACCGGCGACGCCATCGCCATTCCGCCGGGGAAGAAACACAAACTCTGGAACACCGGCGCAGAACCGCTGCGCCTGCTCTGCTGCTGCGCGCCGTGCTACGAGCACAGCGACACGATCATCACGGAAGCCTGATTCACCCTGCGGAGCGCGGGTTTTCAACCCGCAGCAACGTGAAAAGGCGGTCGGTATTAGCGCAATTCTTGCGCTCTCGTCGGGAGTACGTTGCTGCGGGTTGAAAACCCGCGCTCCGGCGCTTTTGCCAAATTCAGACACTGCCCGTGCAAAGACGGATTGACGCAGGTGCCTCGCAGGCCAAGCATGGCCTCCATGTCCACGAATCTTCGCTTCACTCGCCGCGTGCTCGCGGCGGGAATGATCTTCAGCCTGGTTTCTCCGCTCGCCGCGCAGTGGGTGAACGTCACCGCGAATCTGGCCGGCCTGCCGTCCGAGTGCGGGAACATGTGCCTGCTGTCCGCCGTGCCTGGTCAGGACAAGATCATCGCGGGCATCGCCAAACGCGGATTGTGGCAGACCGCCGACGGCGGCGCGACGTGGACGGCGCTGGGGCAGGGCGCAAACTCGGAATCCATCGTCAACCGTCCCTCGCGAATTTTGTACGACCCGACCGACGCGAAGAAGTTTTGGGAGAGCGGCATCTACAACAGCTTCGGAGTTTATCGCACGGACGATGGCGGCCAGTCGTTTCAACATCTGGGCAGCGCGAAGCACAACGACTACGTGAGCGTGGACTTCGCGGATGCGCAACGCCGCACCTTGCTCGCGGGCGGTCATGAGCAGTCCCGCACCGTGTGGAAGTCCGTGGATGGCGGGCAGACGTGGACGAACATCGGCGCGAACTTGCCCGAGGGCACCAAGCATTCCTCCAACCCGCTGCTCCTCGACGCCTCCACGTATCTGGTCAACGCCTCCGGCTGGGGCCAAGGCACGGGCGGAGTTTTCCGTACGTCCAACGGCGGCGCGACGTGGACGCAGACCAGCGCGCTGGAGGCGAACGATGCGCCCTTGCGCGCCTCCGACGGATCAATTTATTGGCCGCTGGCGTCGGGGCGCGGAATCATTCGCAGCACCGATCAGGGCCAGACCTGGACGCCAGCGTGCGGTCCCGGCGCGATCAAAGGTTCACAGATCATCGAACTGCCGGACGGCAAACTCGCCGCCGTCGCTGGCAAGGGGATCAAAGTTTCCTCCGACCACGGCGTGACTTGGACGCCAGCGGGCGAACCCACGCCGGTCCCGCCCGCCGGCGTGATTTACGCGCCCGCGCGCCAGGCCTTCTTCATCTGGCACTGGGACTGCAAGAACCAGGTGCTGACCAATGCCATTTGGCGGCACGACTATCCTGTGGAGGCGAAGCCTTCGCCGGGACCGGCGAGGTAGCAGCTTATGGTGGAGAACGATTGCCAGTTGTCGCGCAGCTTTTCCTCTCGTAGCGTGCGCGCGAAATGAAACCGGATAAGATTCGCCTGTTTGTGAAACCGTCCTGCGGTTGGTGCCACGAGGCCAAGGACTGGCTCGAAGAGCACGGCCAGACCTACGAGGAACTCGACGTGGTCGCCGACCGCGCCGCCTATCAGGAGATGAAAGAAATTTCCGGCCAGACCAAAGCGCCCGTCATCGAGATCGATGGCGAGTGGCTGGCGGATTTCGACACGGAACAGTTGGAAGTGTTTTGGAAAAAACTCGAGGCGCAGGGGTGAACGAGTTGCTGGTGGAAAGTTGAAGGAGGCAGTTTCTCCAACCGCCGGCTGCACAGACAACTTGCAACCTTCAACCTTCAACCTTCAACTTGCCCCCGCATTGATGACAACGACGCTTGAACTTCCGCCCCGGCCTGCGCCGCGCCCGCGCATTCCTGAATGGCTGCGCCTCAAGCTGCCGACCGAGAACACGTTCGCCAAGACGCGCAATCTGCTCGACGACCTGAAGCTGCACACCGTGTGCGAGAGCGCGAAATGCCCGAACCACTGGGAGTGCTGGAGCAAGGGCACGGCGACCTTCATGATCGCGGGCGACCGCTGCACGCGCGCCTGTTCGTTCTGTGCGGTGAGCACGGCCAAACCTTTTGCCCTCGAAGTGGACGAACCGCAGCGCGTGGCGGAAGCGACGCGGCGCATGAAGCTGAAGCACGTCGTCATCACGGCGGTGGCGCGCGACGATCTGGCGGACGGCGGCGCGGAACATTTCCGCCTGACCATCGAGGCGACGCGTGCGCTGAATCCCGGCATCGTCATCGAAGTGCTGGTGCCGGATTTTCCAGGTTGTGATTAAAAATCTCCGGCTCGGCGGACAGCACCGCGTCGAGCGCGGAATCCTTCTCCAGAAAATCCGGCACCAGCACTTCGATGACGATGCCGGGATTCAGCGCGCGCGTCGCCTCGATGGTCAGGCGGAAATGTTCCGCGCCGCCGTCCGCCAGATCATCG
>JANNGC010000145.1:0-4008 GCA_031380445.1 Pedosphaera sp. | reverse complement strand
TGCCCAGTCAGCCAGCAAAAGGCGCACAGGCAGTTGTGAAAGGCGATCACGCGAACGGTAATGGGAAGCCGAGTATTCCTCGCTCTTCGCGCTTGTGCATTGAAGCTACCCATACGGCATCACCCCACCTTCGCCCGCAGATTCCCCGCCGCCCACACCTTCTCATCCACCACGAAGCGCGGCTTGCGGCCGGCGAGCAAATCCACGATGGCCGTGGCGGCGGTGGTGCTCACCTGCGCGCCCGTCTCGTAGGTGAACGACGCCTGGTGCGGCGTGATGAGCACGTTGGGCGCGCTGCGGAGGGGATGCTCCTTCGGCAACGGCTCGATGCTGAAGGCGTCAATCGCGGCACCGGCGATCCACTTCTCCGTCACAGCCTTCAGCAGCGCGTTTTCGTCCACGAGCGCGGCGCGGGCGGTGTTGATGAGGTAGCTGGTGGGCTTCATGCGGCGCAGTTGCGCCTCGCCAATCAGCCCCTTGTTCTCCGCCGTGACCGCCGCGTGCAGGGAGAGGAAATCACTTTGCGCGAGCAACTCGTCGAGCGAGACGAATTGCACGCCGAGCTTTTCCGCCTCGGGATTTTTGAAAACATCGTAGGCGATCAGCTTCATGCCGAAGCCGGTGCCGCGCCGCGCCATCGCCTGCCCGATGCGTCCGCAGCCGAGAATGCCGAGCGTCTTGCCGTGAATGTCGTGGCCCCAAAGACTCTTCCATTCGCCGCCGCGCATCCCGATGTGTCCTTCGTGAATGCGCCGCGAAATCGTGCAGAGCAGTGAGAAGGCGTAGTCGGCCACGGCCTCATTCAGCACGCCCGGACAGTAGGCGACCACGATGCCGTTGCGCGTAGCGGAGGGAATATCCACCGCATCATAGCCCACGCCCCAGCGCGAGATGAGCTTGAGCGACGCGGCCTCGGGCGAACTGAGAACTTTGTCGGTGAACTTGTCCATGCTCGCGAGCACGGCGTCCATGCCCGGCAGCAGCGCGTGAATCTCCGCCTCGGGCAGCGGCCCGGCCTTGGGCGGGGTGATGACGTTGCACTTGGCCTCGCGCAGCAGTTCAAGCGCGCGCGCGCCGGTTTCGTTCATGGTGCGGGCGGTGATGAGGACGTTCCAGGACATGCGCGAGACTCTACGTAGGACGGTCCAAAGTCCAAAGTCCAAAGTCGGGTGCGGCTGGAGTGGAGATGACGTTGGACTTTGAACTTTGGACTTTGGACATTTCCGCAATGAATCGCCATTGCCACCAGTGCGGCTGCGAGTTCCGGCTGAATGGAAATCCGGGACGCTTGGAGACGTGCCTGAAGTGCAGCGCGGATTTGAAGGTCTGCCTGAACTGCATCCATTACGACCGCACCGTGGCCGAGCAGTGCAAGGAGCGCCGTGCCGATCTGGTGCAGGAGAAGCACATGGCGAACTTCTGCGAATACTTCGACATGAAGAAGGGCGTGTGGGCGGGCGGCGGTGCGGACCAGCGGGAAGCCGACGCGCGGGACCGGCTGAAGAAGCTGTTCGGGGATTGAGGGAGGACTGGCCCCCATCAACACGAGACTGGAAAGCCTCGCCACCTGCCGGCTGGAAAGCCGCCGTTACGTGACGGCGGGACACTGTCTTGAATTCCGGCTCGCTTTTAGGACGCGGCCCGCTACTTTCCCGCCACCTGCTCCAGTGCTCCGGCGGCGGACGTGTCAATCAGAGGCGCGAACGTGAGGCGGAGAGAACCATGACCAAAGAAGCCATTCAGATGATCGGACATTTACGGAGGGCGGGACTGTGGGTTCCACCACTTGTCCCCTTTTCAGACATGAGGCTTAATGATGAGCGTATGAAAACGGTGTCGAAGAAACTGATCGGTGCGCGGCGCGCGGGCGTGCTGCTTCTCGGCGTGGCCGGACTGGCCCTCGGCGTCGTTTCCTCCCGCGCCTACAGTCCGGGCCAATTCACCGCCCTGCGGACGCAGCTGCACGCGGACATCGCCGCGACCGCCCCACTGCCCGACCCGACCCGCACGAATCGCGCGCGGCTCCTCGCTCTGCAACGGGGCAGCAACGTGCTGACCAAGATTTCCTACACCGACGGCCAGACGCTGCGCCTGTTGAACAGCATCCTGGGACGCCAGCCAACTTACCTCTCCCCGCTCGGCACCATCCGCTCGAACCTGCTCACCGGCTTCAACGCCGAGCAGGTGTTCGTGGCGGGCCTGCTGCTGGAGCTGCCGGAATCCACGGCGGCCACGCTGGTCAAGGCGCAGTTCCAAAAATTCGCCCCCACCGGCACGCGGCTCAACGCCGCCACGAACGTCGCGCGGTTTGCCGGCCTGTATGACGGCTCGAAACGTCGGCTGGACGACCTCCTCGTCCGCGCGAACCAGGCCTCGCTCATCCCCTTCCCGGCGGAGCTGCTGCCCAATTCCGTCTCGGCGAGAATCAACGGCATCAGCTTCCGAACCACCTACTACCCGAACACGGAAAACGTGTTCATCGCCACAAGCACCGGGACGAACCTGAGCCTCACGCTCGGCGCGCTGGTGAACTCGGGGACCAACGGGGCGCGCGGGATTCTCTTCTCCATCCCGGATGCGCCGCTCGGGGCCTTCCGCCACGCCATTCCCGGCGCGACGGTGTTCACGAACCGCACTGGCGTCTATCTGCCCGGAGGGGAAAGCAGCGCGGCGGCGACGAACGGAACCGTCTTCCTCAACACCACGGCCACCGAAGTCTATGGCACGTTCTCGTGCAGCGGGCCGGGGTTCAACATCACGGACGGACGTTTCCGCATCACTATTTCGAGCCAGCCGTAAGGCCGGCTCCGCGCTTTCAGGCCGCTCCGCGCTGCGGGGCGGCTTTGTTTTTTGTGCGGTGGGAGGGGTCGCGCTGCGACCCGTGGCCTCGCAGCGCGAGGCCAACTACCCAAAGAAAAAACGGCGGCGCTTGCGCACCGCCGTTCACCAAGGGGAAATCGGAAAACTCAGAGTCCCTTCGACAGCATGTAGCGGAGCAAATCACCCACGCGGTTGCTATAGCCCCACTCGTTGTCGTACCAGCTCACCAGCTTGAAGAAGCGGCTGTTCAACTCGATGCCGGAGCCGGCGTCGAAGATCGAGGACGCGGGGCAGTGGATGAAATCGCTGCTCACCACTTCGTCCGTGGTGTGTTCGAGGTAGCCCTTCAAGTAGGTCTCGCTCGCCCGTTTCATCGCGGCGGAAATCTCCGCGTAGCTCGTCTCTTTGACAGTGCGCACCGTCAAATCCACAACTGAGACAGTCGGCGTCGGCACGCGGAAGGCCATGCCGGTCAGCTTGCCCTTCACTTCGGGGCAGACCAGCGCCACGGCGCGGGCCGCGCCCGTGGTCGAGGGGATCAAATTGATCGCGGCGCTGCGTCCGCCTTTCCAATCCTTCTTGCTCGGCGCGTCCACCGTCTTCTGCGTGGCGGTGTAGCTGTGAACGGTGGTCATCAAACCTTCTTCGATGCCGAAACCTTCCTTGAGCAAAACGTGGACGATGGGCGCGAGGCAGTTCGTGGTGCAGCTCGCGTTCGAGATGATGTGATGCGTGGCCGCGTCGTACTTCTCGTGGTTCACGCCCATGACGATGGTGATGTCCTCGCCTTTGGCCGGGGCGGAAATGACGACCTTCTTCGCGCCAGCGGTGATGTGGCCCTTGGCCTTGTCGGCGTCGGTGAAGAGGCCGGTGGATTCGATCACGATGTCCACGCCGAGCGCCTTCCAAGGCAACTCCGCCGGGGTCTTCGCGCTCACGACTTTGATCTCGGCGCCGTTCACGATGAGCACGTCGTCTTCGAGTTTGTCCGGGGCGGATTTCTTCGAGCCGACCGTGCCGTTGAAACGACCCTGGATGGAATCGTACTTCAGCAAGTAGGCGAGGTTGTCCGCCGGGACGATGTCGCCGACGGCGACGACCTGCACGTCCTTGCCGACGAGCCCCTGCTCAACCATTGCGCGGAACACCAGACGACCGATGCGGCCGAAGCCATTGATTGCTACTTTT
>JANNGC010000123.1:0-4184 GCA_031380445.1 Pedosphaera sp. | reverse complement strand
GACAAACCGGAAATCACATCCTACCGGGTGGCGAAGGAACGTGCCGCCGCCAAGCCAGCGGATGAGCACGCCGGGCACGCGCACAACGACACTCCCGCCGCGCCCGCGCCGCGCCCGCGTCCGAAAATCACCTGGACTCTCCCGGCCGGTTGGCGTGAAACCGCCGCCGGTCAGGTCAATCTCGCCGCCTTCAACATCGCGTCCGCCGACGGCAAGGACGCGCAAGTCACCGTGGCCGCGCTGCCGTTTCTCGCCGGGCGCGAAGCCGACGTGGTGAATCTCTGGCGCGGGCAGCTTGGCCTGAGCGAACTCAGCGCGGAGCAGGCGCGCGAGCAGTTGCGCGATCTTCCAATCAACGACGAGAAGGCAAAACTCTTCGAGTTATCGAGCGGTGATCCCGCGAAGCCCGACAAAATTCTCACCGTGATGATTCATCGTCCCGGCGCGAGCTGGTTCTACAAATTGTCCGGTGACTCTGTGACCGTGGAAGCTCAGCGCGCGGCGTTTCTCGACTTCATCAAGACCGTAAAGCTCGACGAGTCGGCGGCTCCAGCGGCGGCTCTGGTCAATGTTGAGGCCGGCGGCAGCGAGTTTGCGAAAGTAGCGCCGAAGGACTGGCAGGTTCTGCCCGCCGGGCAGATGCAACTGGCGAAGTTCGCCGTGCCGGAGGTGCAAGGCGCGAAGGCGCAGGTCTCCGTCGCTATGTATGACAGCGATACTGGTGGGACGCTCGCCAACGTCAACCGCTGGCGGCGGCAGATTGGCCTTGATGAAATTACGGAGGCGCAGCTTTCTGAAGTGACCGGCCCGCTGGATGCCAAGTTGCCGCGCGCCGTCCTCGTCAATCTTACGAACAACGATCAGCAAATCCTCGTCGCCATCGTGCCGCGCGGCGGGCAGTGGTTTTTCTACAAACTCATGGGCAGCGCGCCGGCGGTGGTCGCGCAGAAAGAGGCCTTCGTCCGTTTCGCCGCGTCGGAGCTTTGACATGAATCGCATCTGGAAATTTCTCACTTCGCTGCGCCTCACCGTTACCCTGCTCGCGCTGGGCATCGTGCTGATTTTCATCGGCACCGTCGCGCAGGCCGACGAGGGGCTGTATGTCGCGCAGGAACGCTACTTCAAGCACTGGTTCATCTTCGGCATCAGTTTCTTCGGCCACAAAGTGCCGCTGCCGTTTCCCGGCGGCTACCTCATCGGCACGGCGCTGCTGATCAGCCTCACATCGGCGTTCATCCATCGCTTTCAGTGGACGGCGAAGAAAATTGGCATCCACCTCACGCACACCGGCATCATCCTGCTGCTCACCGGCCAGCTCGTGACGGATTTGCTTTCGCGTGAAACGCAGATGCGGATTCGCGAGGGGCAGACGCGTTCGTATTCCGAAAGCCCGATGGATTTCGAACTCGCCTTTGAGTGGGAGGCGGACACCAACTCCAACGAAGTCGTCGCCATCCCGCAGGCCATGCTGACCAAGGGCTCGGAGTTGAAGCACGAGAAGCTGCCGTTCACGGTGCGCGTGAAAGAATTCCTGCCGAACTCCAATCCATCCTTCCGCGCGCCAGCGCAGCAGAATGCGCCGCCGCTGACCACGAACGGAATTGCCAACTCGTTTGATTTCGCGCCGTCCAAAGTCACCTACGACATGGACAGCAAGAATGTGCCGGTGGCTTTGGTTGAACTGGTCAGTGCGAACGGCTCGCTTGGTGACTGGGTCGCAGCCGGTTGGGCCACGGACGAAAGCATGTCGGAAAGTTTGTGGCGCTACTATCAGCGGGAGATGGGGCCGCAGTTGGGCGCGTCGATCAAAGCGCGCCTGGAGCAGCCGCAAATCGTGACCGTGAAAGGGAAGGAAATTACCCTGGCCATGCGCCCGGTGCGTGCTTACAAGCCCTACTCGTTCACGCTGCTCAAGGCGACGCACGACGTTTACCAAGGCACGGACACGCCGAAGGATTTTCGCAGCCGCATCCGCATTCAGAACGCCGAGCGCAAAGAAGATCGCGAGACGGAAATCTACATGAACAATCCGTTGCGCTATTCCGGCCTGACGTTTTTTCAGTCTGGCATGATTCAACGCAACCTGATCGATGCGGGTGAGACGCCGTGGACGGTCTTTCAGGTGGTGCGCAACCCCGGCTGGATCACGCCCTACGCCGGCTGCATCATCGTTGCCGCCGGACTTCTGTTCCAATTCATGTTTCATCTCGTGAAGTTTCTGCGAAGGAGGACTGCATGACCGATTCCAAATTATCCAAAAAATCCGCGCCGAAGTCCGGCGGCTGGCGCGTGTGGGTTTCGTGGTTCTTGATCGCGGTCTTCACCGCCGAGGTGCTGGCCGCGCTGTTCATGCCGCCGCGCGACAAGACTTTCGCCGTGTCCGAGTTCGCGAAAATTCCGCTCGTCTTCGAGGGCCGCGTGCAGCCGATGGATTCGCTGGCGCGCAATTCACTCCTCCAAATTCGCAGCATCACGCAGGTGCCGCTGGAAGGGAACGGCGCGGGCGGCGCTTGGGGACCGTGGGAGGAATTGGAAGCCAAGGGTGGCGTACTCAGCGAACGCCGCTGGTATCAGTTCAGCAAGCGCCCGAAGAAATTGAAGCCCACCGACTGGCTGATGGAAGTGATGCTGAATCCGCTCAAGGCCGACGAGCGCTTCATCTTCGTCATCAACCATCCTGACTTGCGCGGGATGCTCAAGCTGCAGGGCGGGGTCGAGAAGAGCGGCCTGCACTTCTATCGCTTCAACGATCTGCGCGACAAACTGGAGGACCTGCGCAAGGAAGTGGTGCGCGCGCAGGAAGTGAAGCAGCCGCAGCGTTCTCAATACGACAATGCCGTGCTGCAACTGCACCAGGCATGGATTCTCTACATGCGGCTGAAGAATACGCTCCAGCCCGAGGACGCCACGGACTTTGCCAAGGAACTCGACCAGTATCTCACGATGGCGAAGGACGTGCGCGGCGCGCTCCAAGCCGCTCAGGCGCGCGGCGAACAGTTGTCCGAAGAGAAGGTGGATGAAATGATCGCGCCCATCCAGCGCATCGCCGGACGCTACAATGCGATGGCGCGCATGGAGCCGCCGCTCGTCATCCCGCCGCAGAAGCACGGCGACCACAAACACGACTGGCAGCGCA
This sequence comes from Pedosphaera sp., assembly GCA_031380445.1. GTDB lineage: Bacteria > Verrucomicrobiota > Verrucomicrobiia > Limisphaerales > SIBH01 > JANNGC01. Next base: position 1,048 of record JANNGC010000123.1, on the reverse strand, counting down.
CCGGCGAGGCCTTGCTCGAAGCACCACAGGGCGGACTGCCCGACACCGTGCGCCAGTACGCGGCGCTCGCGGGTGCCTACCGCGCGGGCGACTTCGCGAAGTTCAACGCCACGCTGGCCGAATATCGCGGCTCGCTGCAATCGCTTGGGCTGGCTAAAGAGTTGAAGAAGGGCGCGAGCGAAGAGTTCTTCAACCGGATGCTGGCCTTCAAGCGCAGCATGTATTTCTACCTCATGGCGTTTCTGCTCATTCTGCTCTACTGGGCGAACGCGAAAAGCATCTGGCGCGTCACGGCGGTGCGCTTAATTTTCATCGGCTTCATTGTTCACACGGCGGGGCTGATTTTCCGCATGTGGCTGGAAGGACGTCCGCCGGTCACGAATCTTTACTCCTCGGCCATCTTCATCGGTTGGGGGGCGATCGTGCTCGGGCTGGTGCTGGAGAAATTTTATCGCGACGGCATCGGTGCGGTCGTGGCGGCGGCGGTGGGTTTCCTGTCGCTGATTGTCGCGCACAATCTTTCGCTCTCCGGCGACACCATGATCATGATGCGTGCGGTGCTGGACACGAACATCTGGCTGGCGACGCATGTGGTCATCATCACGCTCGGCTACGCGAGCACCTTCATCGCGGGCTTCCTCGCCATCGTTTATATCGCGCGGGGGCTGTTCACGCGTTCGTTGAGCGAGGTCACTGGCAAGGCGCTGGCACGCATGGTTTACGCCATCGTTTGTTTCTCCACGTTGTTCAGTTTCGTCGGCACGGTGCTCGGCGGCATTTGGGCCGATCAATCGTGGGGTCGCTTTTGGGGCTGGGACCCGAAGGAGAACGGCGCGCTCATCATCGTGCTGTGGAACGTGCTCATCCTGCACGCGCGCTGGGGCGGCTTGGTCAAGGAACGCGGGCTGATGAACCTGGCCATCGCGGGCAACATCGTCACGGCTTGGTCATGGTTCGGCACGAACATGCTCGGCATCGGTCTGCACAGCTACGGCTTTATGGATTCCGGGTTCTGGTGGCTGATGGCCTTTATGGGCAGCCAGCTTCT
>JANNGC010000100.1:0-1918 GCA_031380445.1 Pedosphaera sp. | reverse complement strand
GGGGGTCCGTTGGTCTTTTTCGCTCGTTGCGGGGCCCACCCCCCCCCCCCCCCGGGGGGGCGGGGGGGGGGGGGGCGGGGGGGCCCCGTTCGACGCACGAGGTGCCCCTCTCCCCTGCCCTCTCCCCGCTCGTGCCTCGCGGGGAGAGGGAGCCGGAAGCACCAGGTTTGAGAACAGTATCGAGACGCACCTGCGATGATGTGAGCGGCGATTCATGGCTTGATGACGATGTCCGCCTTCGCTTCGTTAAACAATTCCGCCAGCATCCGCAGCGCGCTGGTCACGAGCATCTCGCCGGAGCCTTCGGCCACGCGCGCGCTTTCGACCTCGTAGTTGCCTTCCGGATACGCGGACTTGTTCGGGATGTAACCGACGGTCCCGTTGGCCAGCTCAACATTGTAAGTGTGGGCGAACGGCGAACCCGCCTTCACGCTCAGGCCCAGTTCCACAAAAATTTCTCCCGGCCACGCCACCCACGCCACGTCGCGCCCGAGCGTGATGACCTGCATTTCCACCTCCAGCGGTTTGCCTTCGGCGGCGGCGGTGTCGAGCACGCGATGGGCGCGCACCAGTTTCATGAACCCGTCGCGCGTGCTGTCCTTCGCCGTGCGCGCATCCAGGCCGGCCGCCTCCAACTGCGCGGGCGTGAACGCGGGGCGCGGCAGCTTCACCACTTCGCTCCGCACGCGCAGCGCACCGGTATTCGTCAGCGGTTGGAGGCGCGGATACGCCTTGAACACGGCGGCGGCGAGAATGGTGCCGAGCCGCGCCGCCTCCTGCGGACTGGTCTGCGCGCCCGCCCAGCGGACGTCCGTGTGGTTGATGTTGCCGCAGCAGCCGTTGGCGAAAAGCGTGAGCATGTCCGGCCCCTTGTACGTCGCGAGCGTGCGCGACAGCGCGCCGGGATAATCCGCCGAGAGGCGCGTCCCGCCGGTCGTGTCCGGGTGCAACGCATAGTTCACAAAGGTGAGAACCGGCGCGGGCCGCGCGGCCACCGTCTCCGCGTAGAAGACGCCGACCTCCGGATCAATCGGCCCGGCGGGTCGCACGATCTGCGCGTTGCGCTTGCCCGGATTCCAGCCCACCGAACCGTCGCGCATCCAGAACCGGCGGTTGTAGGCGAGTTGCGTCTCCTGCTCCTTCGCCACGGACACGCGCACGGGCTGGCGTTTCTCGTGGGCCGCGACCACGGCGTCGGCGATCAACTTCGGCAAGCTCTGGCTGTAATTCTTCGAGACCTCCGTCCCGCCGCCGTCCGCTTCGTCCCGGCTCGATTCGCGAAACAAAACGGGCGCGGTGTGCGTGTGCGTGGCGGCGATCAGTACGTTCGCGCCCGGAATTCCAGTGCGTTCCTCCACCCGCTTGCGCGCCTCGGCCACGATCCATTTGGGCATCGAAAGCAAATCGCACACGACCAGGGCCGCGCGGGTCGGGCCGTCGTCGAGCACCGTGGCCTTGACCAGAATATCGTCGAGCACCCCTTCGTGGCCGCGTTCGTGATAATAGCCAGCCAGTCCGATCCCCGGCGGCGGATTGATGGGCCCGGCGGCGGTCCCGAGTTTCAATTCACCCGCGTGTGCGGTGACGCAGACGAGGCCGCAACAGAACACAACGAGCAGGGCGAGGGATTTCATAATGTGATTTGGAATCATCTTTGCGTTCTCAGCATTCTTTCGCGGCCAGTTCAGTTTGCCGCCGGGAGCGCGGGCAGCGCGCGCCGCCATCGGAGCAGGGTGAATTTCATGACGGAAGATTGCCCAAGGCGCGTGGGGAAGACGAGCCAAGTTCCAGCAGCGCTATGCGGGGGGAAGGTTTTTCTTCAACACGTCCATCGTCTCCCGCTGGCGTTGTTCGACGAAGGCGCGGGCTTTCGCGGCTTTCACTTTCGCGGCGGCGGGATCTTTCGCCAGCGCAAGCA
>JANNGC010000064.1:0-5445 GCA_031380445.1 Pedosphaera sp. | reverse complement strand
AAGAAATTCGGCGTGGTGTTTGAAGTGCGCTCCAGCTTGAACGACAACCCCGGAACCATTGTGAGAGAAGAAACCAAAAGCATGGAAGACGTCGTGATTCGCGGCGTCGCGCTCGACAAGAACCAGGCGAAGATCACCCTCGCGGCGGTGCCGGACAGACCCGGCGTGGCCGCGCGCATCTTCAAGGCGCTGGCCGACGCGAACATCAACGTGGACATGATCGTGCAGACCGCGAGCCACGGCGGCGGAGACAAAGCCAAGGCCACGGACATTTCTTTCACGCTCGACAAGCCCGAGCTGCTCAAGGCGCAGAAGGTTCTCGACGGCATCAAGGCCGAGACCGGCGTGCGCGAAATCATCGCCGACGAAAAGATCGGCAAGCTCTCCATCGTGGGCGTGGGGATGCGCAGCCACTCCGGCGTGGCGGCGAAGATGTTCGAGACGCTGGCCAACGAGGGCGTGAACATCGACATGATTTCTACGAGCGAGATTAAAATTTCCGTCGTCATCGAACTCGCGAAGGGCGAGGCGGCGACCAAGGCGGTTCACGCGGCGTTCCTGGGTTGAGGTTTGGAGCGCGTAGCTCCTGCTTCGCGCGAACGTCCGCAGCCCCAACGCGCCGAGCTGGAGCTCCGCGCTCCGCTGCATCACTGCTACCGCCCAGCGCGCGCAGGATCGTAGGCGGGATTCGCCAATGGCATTTGCGCGCCAGTTTTTTTCCGCCACGCCTCCAGCTTGCCGCGCAACTCGCTCACGCGCTCCGGTTGCGCCGCCGCGAGGTCGCGCGCTTCGAGCTGATCATTTTTCAAGTCATACAGTTCGGCGCGATCTGATTCGTGGAACTGGATCAATTTGAAATCGCCTGCGCGCACGGCGCTGTAGGGCGTCGCGCCGCCGGGATGGTAGTGCGGGTAATGCCAGTAGAGCGCGTCGCGTTTCAACGGGCCGGTGGCGTGCAGCAACGGTGCGAGGCTTTCGCCATCGACGATGTGACCGGGCGCGTCGCGCAGTCCGGCGAGTTCGACGAGCGTGGGATACAAGTCCGGAGTGATGACGGGCGTGGCGTTGGTGCTGCCGGCGCGCGTCACGCCCGGCCAGTGAATGATCAACGGCACGCGCACACCGCCTTCGTAGGCCGAGCCTTTGCCCGCGCGCAGCCCGAGATTTTTCGTGATGGGCAGCAGGCCGCCATTGTCGGACGTGAAAATGATGACGGTGTTTTCCGCGAGCCGTGTCTCGTCGAGCTTCGCGAGGATTCGCCCGAGGCTGTCGTCCACGCTCTCGACGAGCGCGGCGTAGGCGGCATTGGTCTGCGGGCCGCCCGCACGGGCCAGCGCGCGATACTTCGCGACCACGTTGGTCTTCGATTGAATCGGCGTGTGGACGGCGTAATGCGGCAGGTAGAGAAAGAACCGTTGCGCGCGGTTCCGCTCAATGAACTTCACCGCCTCGGCGGCTTCGCGGTCGGTGAGGTATTCGCCGGCCGGCCCTTCGCTCATCGTCGGGATTTTGTAGGGGGCGAAATAGCTCGGCGGCTGGCCGCGATTGTAGCCGCCGATGTTTTCATCGAAGCCCGCTTCCTTCGGGAAACAATTCGTGGGGCCGAGATGCCACTTACCGATGCTGATGGTCGAGTAGCCTGCGGTCTTGAACGCCTTCGCCAGATTCATTTCCCCGGGCGGCAGTTGCATGCGCCAGTCCGGCGGCGCGAGCTTGGCGAATGGCCGCTTGTGTCCCTCGATCCAGTCGGTGATGTGCAGCCGCGCGGGATACTGCCCGGTGAGCAGGCTGGCACGGGTGGGCGAGCAGACCGTGCAGGCGGAGTAGGCCTGGGTGAATTTCACGCCGCGCGCCGCGAGCCGGTCGAGGTTCGGCGTCTGATAAAACTTGCTGCCGAAGCAACCAAGGTCCGTGGCCCCGAGATCATCCACGAGAATGAGAATGACATTCGGGTGTTCGGCGGTGGCGGGTGCGGCGCTCAGGCGCAACAGCGTGACAACGAAAATCGCCGTGACGCAAAAAACACTTCGCCAGAACCAAGAGTTGAACATGCGCGCAGCGTAGCGAGTCCGGCCCGCGAGGCAATGTCGCAGGCGCGGGCGGGTGCGATGGGTTGGCCCAGCCACACGAGACTGGAAAGTCTCGCGATCTGTCGGCTGGAAAGCCGGCGTTACGTCGCATCGGCGGTCGCATTGACAAGGAAACTCGCGCCGGTAGAGTGCGGCCATTCGGATGCGGGCGTAGTTCAATGGTAGAACGGCAGTCTTCCAAACTGCACACGAGGGTTCGATTCCCTTCGCCCGCTCCATTCTTTCCCTCCCTTTGTTTTCCTGACTGTCACCCAAGCATTCTGAATAGCCCGTGCGAGGGGCCGTCTCTTAACGGCTAAAACCCGGGCCGTCGCCGGTGACAAATCATGAAATCTGAAATCGAAGCGTTGAACAAACAGATCCAGGCGATGACGCCGCTCATCACCGGCATCCAGCAGGAGATGGCCAAGTCCATCGTCGGCCAGCGGCATCTGATCGACCGATTGTTGATTGGCTTGCTCGCGAACGGGCATGTGTTGCTCGAAGGCGTGCCGGGGCTGGCGAAGACGGCGTGCGTGAGCGCGCAGGCCCAGTGCATTCACACCCAGTTTCAGCGCATTCAGTTCACGCCTGATCTGTTGCCGAGCGATTTGCTGGGCAACTTGATTTACAGCCCCAAGGACGGCACCTACTCGACCAAGAAGGGACCGATCTTTGCCAACCTCATTCTTGCCGACGAAATCAATCGCGCGCCGGCCAAGGTTCAGAGCGCATTGCTCGAAGCCATGCAGGAGCGGCAGGTGACCATCGGCGAAGAAACGTTTCCGCTGCCCAAGCCGTTCCTCGTGCTGGCGACGCAAAATCCCATCGAGCAGGAAGGCACCTACTCGCTGCCCGAGGCGCAGGTGGACCGCTTCATGTTGAAGGTCGTGGTCGGCTATCCGAGCGAGGCCGAGGAAAAGCAAATCATGCACATGATGGCGAAGACCAGTGCGCGTGAGCCGCTCAAGCCGATTATTCAGCCCGAGAAAATTCTGGAGATGCGCCAACTCGTGGATCAGGTGCATGTGGACGAGCAGATTTCTGACTACATCATCAAGCTGGTCTTCGCGACGCGCGAACCGGCGCGCTTGGCCCCGGCGCTGGTGGGCAAAATTCGTTTCGGCGGATCGCCGCGCGCGACGATCAATCTGACACTCGCGGCCAAGGCGGCGGCGTTCATGGGCGGACGCGGCTATGTCACGCCGCAGGATGTGAAGAGCATTGCACCGGATGTGTTGCGCCACCGCATCATCACCACCTTCGAGGCTGAGGCCGACGAGGTGACGAGCGAACTGCTGGTGAAGCAGTTGCTCGACACGATTGCGGTGCCGTGACGCGCTGCTCATTCAAACCGATGAACCACAAAGGCACGAAGGACACAAAGTTGGAGGAAGCAAAATGGACTTCTCCTTATTTCCTCTTTGTGTTCTTCGTGCCTTCGTGGTTAAGCCACGGCTGTCTTCCGTGATTGCGCGCGCATGATTCCCAAGGAGTGGCTCAAAAAGATCCGGCACATCGAGATGCGCACGGTGCGGCTCGTGGAGGATCTCATGGCCGGGCAGTATCACTCGGTCTTCAAGGGGCGCGGCATGGACTTCGACGAAGTTCGTCTTTACCAGGCTGGCGATGAAGTGCGTCGCATCGACTGGAACGTGACCGCCCGCACCGGCGAAGTTCACATCAAGAAATACGTCGAGGAGCGCGAGATGACGGTGCTGCTGCTCGTGGACGCGAGTGCGTCGGGCGGCACCGGCTCGGTGAACCAAAGCAAACGAGAACTCGCGGCAGAACTGGCGGCAGTGCTTGCCTTCAGCGCCATTCATAACAACGACCGCGTGGGGTTGCTGCTCTTCACGGGAAAGACCGAGAAATACGTGCGCCCGTCCAAGGGGCGTCAGCATGTGTTGCGCATCATCAGCGACATCCTCTCGCATGAGCCGAAGCATCGCGGCACGAACCTCACCGCCGCGCTCAATCACGTCAGCCACGCGCTCTCACGCCGCGCGGTGATCTTTGTCATCTCCGATTTCATGGACAAAGAGTTCGAGCGCGCGCTGAAGGTGGTCGGGCGCAAGCACGATCTTATTGCCGTGCCGGTCGTGGATGCGAGCGAGCGCGAACTGCCGGACGTGGGCTGGATTGCCTTTGAAGATTCCGAGACCGGCGAGGTGCTGGAGATCAACACCGCCGATCCCGAAGCGCGCAAGCTGTTCGCGACCGGCGCGCAGACTCGGCTGACGGGCCTGCGCCGTCTGTTCACCAAAGCAGGTCTCGACACCATCGAAGTTCAGACCGACCAGCCCTACCTCAAGGCGCTGACGAAGTTCTTCGAGACGCGCTACCACCGGCTTCATCCGTGAACACTTCCACGAACATCATCGACGACTTGCGGTTCCTCGAACCGTGGACGGCGCCGCCGCTGTGGGTGTGGGTTCTGGTGGCGTTGCTGGTCGTGGGTGTCGTGATGTTTATCCAGCGTCGTAACGCCGCCCGTCGTGCGGCGCAAGGAGCGCAGGTCGCCGCGCACGCGCACGAGGACGCGCTGGCGGAACTGGAAAAGGCGCGCGCGCTCATGTCGCCGGAGAACTCACGGCCCTACGGCATCGCGGTTTCTGGAATCGTGCGCCACTACATCGAGCGCCGCTTCGACATCGTGGCCCCGCGCCGTTCCACCGAAGAGTTTCTCGTCGAAGCGGCCGCTTCAGCTAAGCTGGAGCTGTCGCACCGCAAGTCGCTCGCGGAGTTTCTTGGCACCTGTGACTTCCTGAAGTTCGCCCGCGCCCGCGCTGAGTTGACGGAGTTGGAAGCGCAGCATCAGGCGGCGGTGCGGTTCGTGACGGAGACGCGTGTTGTGGCCGTGAAGCGGGAAGGTGGAGCAGCGCAGTCGTCGGAGAGGATTGAACGATGACGCGGCTTTCCATTGCCCAGCCGCTCGCCAATGCACCCAGCCCGGAGGGCTGGAACGTGAATAGCCCCGGGTGGGCGAGGCACGAGCCAACTCGGGGATCAGCGTGGCTGATGGAATCAACCCCGGAGAGGGTTGAATCGTGGCGCGTTCTTTTCTCGTCGGGTTCGACCCCATCCGGGGTCGTTCCCATCAACGGCGCGGAACACCCCCGGTTGCACCGGGGGCTATTCACATTGAAGCCCTCCGGGCTTCACACTCAGCCGGAGGCCCGCTTGTGAACTGGTCCGATCTGCAATCGCTCCTGAAAACCTTTCGGTTCGCCGTGCCGTGGCTGTTGCTGCTGCTCCTGCTGATTCCGCTCTGGGCGTGGTTGCGCGGAAGATTTTCACCCGTGGCAGCGGTTTCATTTTCCTCCGGTGAACTGTTGCGTGCGGCCAGCAAGCAGGCGCGGTTCCGACGCAAGCA
>JANNGC010000054.1:0-7101 GCA_031380445.1 Pedosphaera sp. | reverse complement strand
CTTTCGCACTGTCTGGCATGTTCGAAAGCGCCGTCGCGCTCCGCTTGCCGGCGCAGTCCATATCGCGTCCGTGTCATCGGGTGCGCTTGTTCGCTTCATCCATCACTCGTCATTTGAAATTTCATTATGCCCATCACCGTTTCCATCGTTGAGGATCAAGAGCCGCTGCGGAACACGCTCTCTCGTGTGCTCAACCGCGCCGAGGGCTTCAAGTGCATCAGCACCTACGGCAGCGCGGAGGCGGCGCTCGAAGGCTTGCCGAAAGACGCGCCCGAGGTCGTGCTGCAGGACATCAACCTGCCGGGCATGAACGGCGTGGAGTGCGCGCGCAAACTGAAGGAGATCGCGCCGAAGATTCAGGTCATCATGCTCACCGTGTACGAGGACACGGAAAACATTTTCAACGCGCTGGCGGCGGGCGCGTCCGGCTACCTGCTCAAGCGCACGTCGAGCGCGGAACTGCTGGAGTCCATTCGTGAAGTGCATCGCGGCGGCTCGCCCATGACCGCGCACATCGCGCGCAAGGTGGTGCAATCCTTTCAGCGCGAGAAGTCCGCCGCCGCCGCCGCCACGGAGGATTTATCGCCGCGTGAACGCGAAGTGCTCGACTGCTTGAGCCAGGGTTTTCTCTACAAGGAAATCGCCGAGAAGCTGGGCATCAGCTACGAGACCGTCCACACCTACATCCGGCGCATCTACGAGAAGCTGCAAGTGCGGACGCGGACGGAGGCGGTGGCGAAATTTCTGCGGCGGTAGGGAATCAGCGGAGCGCGGGCTTTCCAGCCCGCAGCAACGTGAGAGGGAGGGCGGTGTCGGTAAATTCTTGCGCCCGCGCCTTACGGACGTTGCTGCTGGCTGGAAAGCCCGCGCTCCGGGGAAACTACGCCGCTGCCTGCTGGTTCTTGTGGCGGAGCAGGGGCTTGTCCTCGCCGCGCACCACGGCGGCGGTGATCTTGATCGCGGCCACATCGTCGCGGCTCGGGATTTCGTACATCATGTCGAGCATCAGCTTCTCGATCAGGCTGCGCAGGGCGCGCGCGCCGGTGCCTTTCTTCATGGCCTGACGCGCGAGTTCGCGCAGCGCGTCCTCGGAGAATTCCAGTTCCACGTCCTCCAACGACATCAGCTTGGTGTACTGCTTGATGAGCGAGTTGCGCGGCTCGGTGAGAATCTGCACGAGTTGATCTTCGGTGAGCTGCTCCAGCACCGTGACCATCGGGAGGCGGCCGATGAACTCGGGGATGTAGCCGTAGTTGATCAAATCCTCCGGCTCGACGTGCTGGAGAATTTCATCGCGGTCGTAGTCCGCCACGCTGCGCCCTTGTTCAGCGGCGCTGAAACCCATCACGCGATTGCCGAGCCGGCGTTGAATGATCTTCTCCAAGCCCGTGAACGCGCCGCCGCAGATGAACAGGATGCCGCTCGTGTTCACGCGAATGTATTCCTGCTGCGGATGCTTGCGTCCGCCTTGCGGAGGCACGTTGCAGACCGTGCCTTCGAGCATCTTGAGCAACGCCTGTTGCACGCCTTCGCCGCTCACGTCGCGGGTGATGGAGACGTTCTCGGTCTTGCGCGCGATCTTGTCGATCTCGTCCACATACACGATGCCGCGCTGGTCGCGCTTCACGTCGTAGTCGGAACTCTGCAGCAGGCGCAGAATGATGTTCTCCACGTCCTCGCCCACGTAGCCGGCCTCGGTGAGCGTGGTGGCGTCGGCGATGGCGAAGGGCACATCGAGAATGCGCGCCAGCGTGCGGGCCATGAGCGTCTTGCCGGACCCGGTGTTGCCGATGAGGAGGATGTTGCTCTTCTCCAGTTCCACTTCGCCTTCGCGCGTGGATTTTAATTCATCGCCACCCTTGGGTGCGGCGGGTTCGTGGAGGATGCGCTTGTAGTGATTGTGCACGGCGACCGCGAGCGTCTTCTTGGCCTGGTCCTGGCCGATGCAATACTTGTCGAGATAGTTTTTGATCTCCACCGGCTTGGGCACCGCATGGATCATGGCGGGCTTCTTCGACTCGACGGCGGCGAGTTCCTTGTCGAGCACGCTCTTGCAGAGGACGACGCAGTTGTCGCAGATATAGACGCCCGGCCCTTGGATGAGCTTGCGGACTTCCGCGTGAGATTTTCCGCAGAAGCTGCACAGAGTGATGTTGGTTGGCCGCGCCATGTTTTTGAACTTACGCAAAAGCAGCGGGCTGGTCAGGGAAATTCTTTAGCGGTGCGTGGGGTGCGGACTTTCCAGTCCGCAGCAGGCCGCCAAGTTGTGAGCCTTTTGAATTATCTGACGCGTCCGTAAATTCGTGGCTTGCTGCGGACTGTAAAGTCCGCGCACCAATGGAAAAAGGCGCGGAGAAAAATTCCCCCGCGCCTTTTGGGTCTGCGGTGCGTTCGATCTTGGATGACGGCGCGCGTCGAACGAACCGCTTCACGTCGCCGGTTGCGTCTTGCCGCCTGGCTCCGTGGAAGAGACACGGAGTTCACCCGCCAGTTGCCGGGCCGTGAAAGCGAGAAAGAGAAAGCCACACACGTTCAGGTAAAGGCTCTGCCGTTCGGCATCCAGTCCCGCCGCCGTCGGGTAGATCAGTCCGAAGACGAGCAGCAACGCGGCGAGATAATTTCCAGTTGGTCCGCCGACAATTTTCCTGACGAACCACGCGAGCAACAGCAGCAACGGCAGGAAGACAATCAGCGCCGTGCCCCAAAAACCGAAGAGCAGGTCGCTGAAATCGCCGAGCAAGCCGAAGCCAAGCGCGAGCGCGGAGGCGAACAGCGCGCCGAGCAGCGGCGCGTGCCGGACTTTCGCGAGCGTCATGCCGAGCAGCAGCAGCGCGGCGATCATCGTCCAGCCGCGCTCCGCCTCGCCCAGCACGGCGTTCGTGGTCGCGCCGGGTTGGGGCAGGGTGGGGTAGGCGATGCCCATGCCTTTCTGCGAGATGGCGTGGTCGAGTCGGTAAGTCAGCACGGAGCCGCGATTATCCGCGCTGGCCTTGGCTTCCGTGGGCGACATGCAGCCTTCGGGGTAATTCAATTTCGTCTTCGGCAGATCCGGCAGATTCAGCGTGAGCGAGAAGTCGCGAATCTCCCGCTGCTCGGCCACTTGGAAATACCACTGGGCCATGCCGCGACTCTTGAAGGAGATCGTGACGGTCAGTTCCTCGCGCGGCGCGAGGTCGCGCGTCAGGGTGAGCGCGGCTTCGCTCAGTTGCATCTTCGGCAGCACGTCTTCGCCGTTCACGGTGGCGGTCAGGTCGTCATACATCGCACCCTGGGCCGGGAGCGGGAAGCGCAGCACGCCCTTCGTCGCGCGGTCGGCGGGGCTTTTCAATTTCCACGCAAAGCGGCAGACCGTTTCATAGCCGCCGTAGAGCGCCGAGCCTTTCTTGCGCGCGTTTTGCGTCAGTGTCACGACGTGGCGCGCGGCGATGAAGGGATGGCCGACGACGTTATGGCGCATCGTTTTCTTGCGAATGATCGCGGGCTTGGCCGGGTCTTCAAACTCCGTGCGCTCGGTCACTTCCTCCTCGTAGGAAACTTGCAGCGTCAGTTCGCGCTGCGTCTGTTCCGCGCCCCAGATGGTTTGCACGGCGTTGTAATTCGCCTCGGTCACGCGCCCGTGCGTCTGTTGAAAGTGCGCGACGGAGCGGCGGAGGTAGCCGCGCAGCACGCCGAGCGTCTGCGTGAGCACGAGCACGACGGACAGCGCGAGCAAGAGGCGCGCGGCCTGATGGTAGAGCGTCCAGAGCAGGGAATTCCTGGTTGGAGTTCCGCCCTCAGGCGGTCCCGGGGGACAACCTGAAGGTTGAACTCCAACTCTGAGCCAGAGCGAGAGGAAGACGGTGAAGAGCGCCCCGCCGAGACAGAGCGCGAGCAGGGGTTGGGTATCAGCCAGATCGGAAGCGCGACCGGCCATCCTCAGGACAAGTTCTTTCATGGTTATTGAGTTGAGTTGTGTGCGATGAGGCCGTCGCACACGCGACGAACTTCATCATCGCGCCGCGACCTGGGAGGAATCCGGGCGCGCGGCGTGTCCGCAATTCACGCGGCGGAGAATGGACACGACGCGTGTGTCCTGTGTTCACGGATTGGGCGGTGACTTGCTGGGAAGTTATTCACCGGGCGGGGGTAGGGCCGCGCTGCCGCGCGGCTTTGGGGAAGGGCGGCGTTTGCTATTTCAACAGCGACCGGAAGCCGGCCTGCTCGAAATGATGATCGCCTGTGAGTGCGTCGGTCAGCCCACGTTCCCGCATGATTACGAACGAAATGCAATCGGTGAGCGACCAGTGTTTGTCCGGGCGATCCTCGTAGAGGTTCACGCCTTGGTCAAACAAGGCCGGCCTCTCACTCACGATGGTGGTGTCCGGGGCGTGGCGCAGATAGTTCAGCAATTCTAAAAAGTGTTCTCGCTTGGATGGATGCGCGCAGGCATCTCCCACTTCGGTCAAGACCCAGATCGTGGTCACGTAAGGTCGGCGGCTGCCGAGGGCAAAACTTAAAGCCGCCTGATGCGCCTCATCCTTCTCGTTGAGCAGGGCGAGGAAGTAGAACGAATCGGCGAAAACCGGCGTCATGAACGGGTGCGCTTGGTCGTGCCGTGGATGTAGTGGTCGTGATTCTCAGCAAAATCGGACGGCCAGTCTTTGATGACGCCAGCCAGCTTCGCCAGTTTCTGACCGATAGGCTGCGTGTCTTGATGTTCATCAACTGGGACGACGTGCACCTGTGTGCCCGCTGGCAGCTTTGCCTCCGGCGGCAAAACAATTGTGCCGCTCTCCGTCACTGTAGCCAGAATGCTCATGGCGGAACCATGCCTGCGCGCCGCGCCGCGCGCAACGCGCTTTTACGCCGCCTGTGCCAACCGCGCCGCGCCGCCGACCAGATACGGAATGGTCAGCGGCCCTTGCGGCAGTACGGCGACGCGCGCGCCGGGGCCGAGGTCGCGCAGGCAACGGGCAACTTCCGCCGCGATGTCGTGGCAAGGCTGAAGGTGCGCGGCGCGAATAACCTCGTCAGGAATTTTGCTGTGGACCAGCACGCGGGCCTTGCGCTGGATGATGGCTTGAATCTGCGCCTGCCACTGCTCGGCGCGCACGAAGCCGGGCTGGGCGAGCAGGCCGAGCAATTCTTCCGTTGAAGAAACCGAGAGCAACAACTTGTCGAGCGGACTGTTCGCGGGAATGCCCTCGCTGCACTCCGCCGCGAGGATGAGCGTGCCGCCGGGCTTGATGATGCGTGCGCCCGCACTCATGCCCTTCACGCCCTGATACAAATTCATGTCGAGCGGGTAGCCGCTGTTCGTGGTCACGACGACATCGAAGGATTCGTCCACCGCCTGCATCGCGTTCTGGCGCACGAACTCGGTGCCGACCTTGTGCGCTTTCAAGATGTCGCCCGCGAAGACGTTGGTGATCTGCCGCGCCTCGTTGAGCGTGACGTTGAGAATGAAACTCGGCCCGGCCTTCAGCGCGATGTCGCGCAATTCTTCCCAGAGCGGGTTGCCATCGTTGATGCCGAAGGTCGCGTTCGGATCGCCGATGTTCCGGAAGCCGTGATTGCTCATCACCGAGCGCAGGCCACCCACGCCGGGCATGATGCCCTTGATGCCGCCGCTGAACCCCGCGAAGAAATGCGGCTCGATGAATCCGGTGACGATGCGGAGGTCCGCCGCGAGCGCGTGCTTGTTGAGCAGAGCCGGGACGCCATCGCTCATCACGCCGACTTGTTGGAGCGCGTCGTCATTCTCCGGTTCGTGATTCAACACGCGGTAATTCGCCACGACGGCGGGCGTGAGCATTTTCTCCAGTTCGGCCTGCGTGTTCGGACGATGCGTCCCGAGTTGATTGAGCAACGTGATGTTCTCGCGCGGCAACACGGTTTCGAGATGCGCCAGCAGCCACGGGATGATCCGGTCATTCGGCGTGGCGCGCGTGATGTCGGTGAAGAGGACGCAAACTTTCGAATTCGGTGTGAGCAGCTTGAGCAACGGCAGCGCGCCGATGGGCTGCTCCAGCGCGCGCAGTACGGCGGCCTTCTCATCCGGCAGGCCCGGCGTGTGGCCCGGCTCGATCACGGTCGTGCGACCGTCGGGAAATTCCACCGGCAACCAGCCTTGGCCATAAGCGAGATTCACTTTCATGCGTGGCGAAAAGCTAACGGCGGTGGTGAGGACAGGCGAACGAAAAGTCGGAGAGGCGGTTTTCAAAACGCGCTGCCAGTTTGCAACTGGCCGGGGCAGCGGACATCAGCAGCCTTGACGTCTTGGAGGTTGCCGCTTGGGCGGAGCGGCTCCGGCCGGTTGCAAACCGGCCGCACGTTAGAGCGGCACGTCTTCGGGGCGCACTTCCAGGCACTCGTCCTGATCTTCCCAGATCACGGCGGGGTAAAATTCCAACAGCTTGGGCGCGAGCGTGCGGGCGGCGTGCGCGAGCAAATCTTCCGCGTCTTCCGCAGCGTCCTCCAGCTTCTCCGGATAACGCTTTACGCTTTTTTGCTTCGCGGCGTCCCAGTGGGACACGGCGTGGACGGGCGCGTAGTCATCGGCCCACTGGGCGAGTTCGGTGCGGAGCGGCTCGGGGATTTCAGAAAATTCCACAGGCGTGCCGCCGCAATGCACGCAGCCCAGCCCCGACTCCTTCACATCCCGCGTGAGCAGCGGGAGCAGCGGCGCGCGGCAGCACTCGGCCTCGGTGAAGGCGGCGGGAAAAGTCGCGAGGCGCAGCACGCCGAGTCCGCGATCATGCGCCGTCTGCGCCGCGAGCCGGTAGGCACCGAGCAGCGGATGCGAGAGCCGCCAGGCGCGGCCTTCGAGCTGGCCGAGCGTCTGCGCCATCCAGCGCGCGAGCTTCAAGTCATCGAACTCCTTGAAGACGATCGCGTATTCCTGCCAGAGTTTGTCGAGTGGTGACTCGGGATTGACGGCCATTTGTGTGCGGAGGTTCGGGGCAGGGCGGGCGAAGTTCAAGGGCGGGTTTCGATCGTGAGCTTTCAAACCATCGGACAGGAGCGCGGCCCCCCCCGTCCGCGGGGTGAACCGAATCGCGGAGTTTGCCACAAACGCAGGAGCTGATCGCGCGGAATAGGCGGGACGCGCCCCCAAGCGGG
>JANNGC010000010.1:0-4382 GCA_031380445.1 Pedosphaera sp. | reverse complement strand
ATCTTTTCGCCGAAGGCATCTTCGAGCCGCAGTTCCTCGCCTTTGTTTTCGAGTGCGCCCACGAACTGTCCCGCCACTGGCAGGCCCGCTCCGTAGCGCGCGTTGAAGGCATTGGTGTTCCGCACCAACAAGAGACGCGCGCCCGCGCCGAGCGTGGTGATCACACCGCTGCTGAAGCTGAACTCGACTCCGTTCGTGAACCGCACGCCACGCAAGTCGAGCGGCGACGGGCCGATGTTTTTCAACTCGATGTATTCGAATGCTTGCGCGTCGTTCGTGTTCCCGGCGAGGGCCGCCGGGTTGTACATGATTTCGGTGATGCGCAGGTAGCGCTGCGGAGCGGAAGGATTGCCAGGGAAGTAATTCGTGGTGACCAGTCGCCCGCGGTCGTCGGTGATGAACAGCCCTTCGCCCCAGGCGGAGAGATTGCCCTCGTAATTGCCGAGCACGAGCCGCTGCTGCCCGCCCGTGGGCGCGACGGGACGCTGGCGAAAGGCGCGTTTGTCCGGCGAGACGTAGGCGAGGCTGTTGGCCGGAATGACGGTGCCGCCCTTGAACGTGTAACGCACGCCGCCATCAAGCCGCCAGCCGGAGATGTCCACGGCGTAAGCGTTGGGGTTGGTCAGGCAAAGATATTCCTGCGCCTGGTTGCTGTTGGCCGGACGAAAATCAATGCCGGCAATTTGAATCGCTGCATTGCTCGGCTGCGCGGCGGGAACTTCGGGATAGGAGTAGATCCACAAGCGTCGCCCCGGCTCGAACTCATTCCAGATCCGGTTCACCGCCTGCGTGATCGTTTCCGTCGTGCTCCAGGTGCCCCATTTCGCGAGGTCGAGCGCGGCGTCCGGTGCGGCTTGGTCGCGCAGAGCCAGCGTGCGCAACCGCAGCAGGTCGTTGGTCGCGGGTGTGCCGGGCGGTTGCACGAGCAGATCCATCAACGTGCGCAGCCGGCGGAAATACATCTGGCGCGTGGCCGTGGTGTCGAAGATGGGCTGGAAGACGGTGTTGCCCGCGCCGGTGAAAATCCCGGTGTTGGTGTAGATGGTTTCGTCGTAGTAGCCGAGGCAGGTGGCGTTGCAAGTCCACACGCGGCCGAAGCTCAGGTCCACATCCCACGGCATGCCCATCCACTCCCCGGTGATGTCGTTGTCGGGATAGAGGTAGTAATTCTTGTGGCAGCAATCGGTGTCGCCTGTGATGGCGCGCGCCGCCAGGAAGCCGACGGTTTCCGGCACGTCGAGATTGTCGAACATGTAGGCCTGCCGCGCGTTCACGTCGCCCTGTGCCATGCCGGCGATGAGCGTGGCGAGATCGGCGGTGCCTTCGTTCTTGCGCGTCTTTTTCTCCACGCCGCTGGTGTCACTGGCGGTGTTGTACATTTTGTAGAGCGCGCCGTTGGGATCGAAGCCAAGCCGCTTGAGCCAGTTGTCGTCGCCATTCTCGACGAAGTTCGCCACCGAATGGAACGCACCGTTCTGCTGCACGCGCACCACGAAGGCGAAGTGCCCCGGCACGTCCGCCGCGGCGTAGTGCTCGTAAGCCAGCGGCGTGCGCAAGTGGCTTTTGTCCGCCCACGTGGTGAGCAGATTAAAGTCATCCACGCGCGGCTCGCCCGACTGCCACCGGAACTTCGCGCCAGGGTTCAGATCGAAATCGTAACTCTTCTTCGGGAAGCCGCGCGTGCTCTGGCCGTGCAGGTTCACGCCGGTGTTGTCGTAGAATTCCCCGTCGTAAAACACCGAGCAGCGCGCGGTGGCGTCGCTGTCCGCCGCGCCGGGATTTTCGATGAACCAATGCAGCACGGGCAGGCGCGAGTTGGTCAGCGCATTGTCCCAGACCACGGTGCCGAAATACTGCGGCGAGTTCAGCGGATTGCTGTACGCCGGCTCGCGCATCTGGTCGCCGGTCGAGTCCGCCGCCACGATGTAGTAGCGCACCATCTGACCCGGCGAGCTCGCGCTGGCTGGAATGGTCGCGCCGTAAATGCGGTCACCGGCGGCGCCATCACCGTGCGCGCCGTCGTCGAACATTTGCACCGAGGCTTCCGCGCCATACATCACGCGATACTTCAACGTCACCACGCCAAGAGGATCGATGGTAGGCGTGATCCGCGCGGTGACGACGAGATTATCCACATCGCCCGGCACATTCGGCGTGTGGCGCACCTCGCTGACCACTGGGCCAAGCATGGTCGTGCCAAGGCCATTGGCCGCGCCCGGAGTGGGCGTGGGGAAATAGACCCGTTGTCCCGGGTTGTAGGTGTAGGTCGTGGCGACAATCTCCGGCAGCAGGAGAAAATCCACGTCGTTCGTCGCCGCGTTCAAGCCGTGAATGGCCAGCACATTCGTGCCCGCCAGCAAACGGTCCCGGAAGCTCGTGATGTCGAACTCATCTACCACCGCCACCTGAACAGTGTCGCGCGAGGTCGTGGCGGCGGAGTTCCACGTCAGTCCGGCGGACGCGTCCTGCTGGATGGTCACGCCGAAGGTCGAGCTGTCGCAGCCGTCGTTGAAGCCGTTGTCCGTGCCAAGCGGATCGAGCGCAAACTCAATCAAGTCGCCCTGCTTCACATCGTGAATCATCAGGTTAGTGCTGAGGCCGGTCGTGTCGTTGAACGCGACCGTGCGCACGAATTTCTCAGCGCCATTGTGGAATACGCGCAGGGTCGTGCCGTTGCCGCACGCGCCGCTCTCGTTGGCGAAGTTGATCGCCGCGCGAATGGAACCCGCCGTCTCGCTCACCCAGCGACGGATGACCCATTGAATCGATCCGCCGTTGTCGCCGTTGGGATGCCACGAGCTGGCGGCGATGAAATTCCACGGCGGATCGCCCGGCCCGAGCAGCCAGCCGCTCCCGCTCCAGGCCCACTGAGGATCTGTGCTGTTGAAGTCAGTGTAAGGATTGTAGAAGCCGTCCGCGTCGAACGACTTGTTCCAGAAGCCGAAGTACCAGTTGTTCGCCCCCTGCTGCCCGGTGGCCGACCAGTCTGTGACGTTGTTCGCGTAGGTGCCGCCGACGGCCGCGACGGGGACGTTACGCCGCGCAATCTCGGAGCCGTTCAAGTACGCCACGAAGCCGTCGTCGTAGCGCATGCGCAACTTCAGCAGGTCAATGTCACCCGGATTGTTGACCGTGAACGGCAGTCGCAGATACGCGCTGGAATTCGTGCCGCGCATCATGGCCGCCACGTTTCCATTCGTACCGAGCAGATTGGTCAATGCGCTGAGCGAAGAGACCACCATGGAGTTGTAGGAACCATCCGCACCGTCGTCCGTCGCCCCGCCGCTGCCGATGGGCGTGAGCGCCAGGTCGATGAAGTCGCCGACGTTGACCGTGTTCAACAACACCGTGCGCGTGACGCCCACCGTGTCGCTGCCCGCGATGGTCGCGGTGTCCACCTCGACGCCGTTGTGCAGGAGCTTGCCCGTGACGCCCGAGCCGTTCGGATTGGTTTTGTAAGTGCGCCACGTCACAGACAGCGCGCTGTTGGTCGTGGTGGTCCAGCGGCGGATGACCCAATGCTCGGCGCCGCTGTTCACGCCGTTCGGATGCACGTCCGTCTGGCCGATGGTGTCCCACGGCGCGCCCGCTGATGGCCAGCGCCACGCCGAGCCGTTCCAGTAATTATTCGGGAAGACCGTGTAGTTGCTCGCCTGGTAGGTGGCGTCGCCGTCCGCCGATTTGTCGTAGTAGCCATAGCGCCAGTTGCGAAAATCCTGCGTGCCGCTCGTGCTGAAGTCCCCGATGGAATCCGCCACCGGCGTGAGCACCGACGAACCGCTCACATCAAAGCCCACACCCGTCATCACGTTCGACCACGCCGCGTCATTGAAAGCCGGAAGAATCCAGTTCGTGCCGAGCGCGTTATCGCGCGGGACAAAGAACTTCCCCGCCGCACCGCGCCCGAGCAGCGTGCTGGTCGTGGCGGTCACTGGCAGCCCATAGCTGATGTCCGCCACCTGCTGCGGGAACAGCGGAGCGAACTGCGTGGCGATGTTCGTGCCGTCCGGCTTGACCAGCGCGAGATACTCGCCGCTGCCCGTCAGGCGGAAATTCGTGTGCAAGTTCGTACCCGCCACCCGGCGATCCTTGTTCGAGGCGAAGACCACCAGGAACTGGTTCGGCCCCAGACTGGTTGCGGGGAAGGGCCACTTGGTGAGCTGCGCGGCATTGTCAGTGAGAAACCACCCGCCCAGATTCACATTGGTATCGCCGACATTGTAGACCTCGATCCAATCCTCGAACTGCCCGTCCTCATCCATGAGCGTGCGCGTGTTCGCCGCCATGAACTCGGAGATGATCACCGTGTCCGCAGCCGGCATGGAAACGGCCACGGTCAGAATTAAGCACAGCAGCCACGCGCTGAGGCATCGGCCAGCTAT
>JANNGC010001009.1:0-6799 GCA_031380445.1 Pedosphaera sp. | reverse complement strand
CACCGTCCCGATTTGCGAATTGTGGCCGCCCCCCGGCAGCGGGTTCACGACCGTGACGGCCTACTCCGCCCCCGGCCTGCCCGGCGTGTATCACTCCTCCGTGGCGTGGGGCGACTATAACAACGACGGTCTGCTCGATTTCCTCCTCGCGGGAAGAACTTCAACCAGCCCGATCTGCCAGTTGTGGCGGAACACCGGGAACGGGTTCACCAATGTGACAGCGGCCGCGCCCGGCCTGCCCGGCGTGGACTCCGGCTCGGTCTCGTGGGCGGATTATGACAACGACGGCCTGCTGGATTTCCTCGTGACGGCCAATCTCGGTTCCGGTTCCCAACTGTGGCGGAATAAGGGGACGACATTCACCAACGTCACGACCAGCATGGCCCCCGGTCTGCCCGCCCTTCGGCTGTCATCCGCCGCGTGGGCGGATGACAACAACGACGGGCGGCTGGACTTGCTGGTCATCGGAACCACGAATGGCACTTACTCCGGGGCGATTTCCCAACTGTGGCGAAACCAAACGGCGCAGACCAATCCGCCGCTTTCGGTCATCACCGATCTGCCCGACGCCGTGAGCCTGACCAACGTAGTTCTCAATGGACGGATCAATCCGCGTGGCCGCGTGACGTCTGCGCGGTTTGTCTGGGGCACCAGCACGAACTACGGCCAAGTGACGGCGAGCCAGCCCGTGGGCAGTGGCAACAGCTTCACGGCCTTCGATGAGTTGCTCACGGGCCTGACGCCGGGGGCGACCTACTATTATCGCGCCGTGGGTTCCAATGCCTTGGGTCAGGTCGTCCTGGGCTTCGAGCAGCGCTTCACCTTGGCGGCACCGGTCGCGTTCACCGCCTCGTTTGGAAACATCACTCCGGAATCGGCAATTCTTATCGCGCAGATCAACCCGAATAACTTCCCGGGGTATGCTTGGTTTGAGTGGGGGCCTTCCACGGCCCCCTACAGTCAGAGAACGCCGGTTCAGTCCGTGGGGCGCGGATCGGGCAGCTTCAGCCAGAATCTTTTCAGCCTGGCCCCGGGCCGGCACTACTACTTTCGCGCCGTGGCTTCGAACAGCTTCGGGGTGACGTATGGCTCGGGCGTAAGCTTTTTCACGCTCGATCCGCCGGCCTGTCCCGGTTCCATCACGCCCACGACCAGGCCGCACGGCAACGGCGGCAGCGCGGGCGTCATCAGCGTCTTGCTGAACTGCAACTGGACCATCGTGAACACGAACCCGTGGGTCACCATCACCTCGCCCACGAACGGCATTGGACCCGGCACCTTCAACTACACGGTGGCGGTGAACACGGATCACGAGGGACGCAGCGGCATCATCACGATTGGCGGCCATCTTTTGGAGATCATTCAAGAAGGTGGACACGCGGTCATCACCGCGCCACCGCTCAGCCAGACCGTGTTCGTCGGAGGAACGGCCACGTTCAGCGTCGGCTCCGTGGGGACCCCGCCCTACATTTACGAATGGCAGTACGAGCACGCCCCCATGGTGGATGGCAACGGCGTGAGCGGCACCGCCACCTCGAATTTGGTGATGACCGGCGTGCAAAAATTTCAAGCCGGGAAATATCGGGTGGTGGTGGACGGCTTCTTCGGCCCCTCGGTCACGCTCTCGGTGTCCTGCGGCTTCGGACTCTCCGCCACCAATGCCAGCTTCAGTTCGCTCCACGCCACCGGCTCGGTCGCGTTGAGCACGGTCGCGACCAATTGTGCCTGGAGCGTGGTGAACACGAATCCGTGGGTGCTCCTCCTTTCTGGAGTTAACAACATGGGCAATGGAACCGTGGTCTATGCTCTCGCGGCCAATCCCAGCACCAGCGCGCGCACCGGCCACATCGTCATCGCGGATCAAACCTTGGCGATTACTCAGGCCGGCGGCGCGAGCACGAACGCCACGCTGTCTTTCGAAGAAGTCTTGGACACCGAAGGACTCCTGGAATGGAGCACCATCGGCACTCCGGTGTGGTTCGGCCAGAGCCTGGTGTCGCACGACGGCGTGGATGCGGCGCAAAGCGGGGCCATCGGCAACAGTGCCGCCGTCACCGCGCTGACCGAGTTCACCGGGCCAGGCACGCTCAGCTTCTGGTGGAAAGTTTCTTCCCAGACGAACAAAGATTTCCTGAAACTCTTCTTCAATGGCGTGCAGCAGACCCGCATCTCCGGCGAAGTGGACTGGCAGTTCCAGAGTTACACTTTCCCCTCCGGCACGCACACGTCGAAGTGGACTTATTCGAAGAACGCCAGCGTGGCCGGGGGACAGGATCGCGGCTGGCTCGATCAAGTGCGGTTCCTCCCGGAGCCGGGTTGCGCCGTCACTCTGTCTCAGACCAACGCCACGCACTCATGGGGTTCTGAAACCGGCCAGGTGAGCGTCGTCTCGGCGACCGGCTGCGCCTGGAGCATCGTCAATCTCAGTGCATGGATTACGCCCATCGTGGAGGGCGGTGGGAGCAATGGTCTTGTCCGCTACACCTTGGCCACGAACAGCACGCCTTGGAACCGCACCGGCGTCGTCGCCATGGCCGGCCAGTCGTTCACCGTGGTGCAACTGGGCAATCCACTGATCTGCGGCTATTTGCTTTCGCCCGCCAGCCAGGCGCATAGTCCTGCTTCGTCCACGGGAATTGTTTCGGTCATCTCCCAGACGGGTTGTGCCTGGATCGTTTCCAACAGCAATTCTTGGGTGACAATCCTGTCCGGCCAGAGCGGCTCAGGCAGCGGCCAGGTTCGTTATTCTGTGGCCGACAATACGCCTTCAACCGCTGGCCGCACCGGCGTCGTCTTCATTGCTGGCCAACCGTTCGCCGTCTCGCAACCGCCGGGGATCGTGATCTGCGCCTACACGATTTCGCCGAGCAACCGGGTGCATGGTTATGCATCAACGACCGGAATCGTCTCGGTCATCACGCAACCGAGTTGTGCGTGGAGCGTGGTGAACACGAACCCATGGATTTCCATCAGCTCCGTCCCGGACGGAACAGGAACCGGCAGCGTGACCTACACCCTCGCGGCCAATCCCTCCACCTCCGTCCGCAGCGGCTACGTTCAGATCGCGAACAAAACTCTCTTTGTCACCCAGTCGGGTGTGGCTTGCACCGTTTCCATTTCGCCCGGAAGCCGCACGCACGGATACGGCAGCACCAGCAACAGCATCACCGTCACGGCCCAGATTGGCTGTGCCTGGAGTGCGTTGGAAACCAACTCGTGGATCAGCTTCCTGACCAACCCGAACGGCTCGGGCGATGGAACCGTGATGTACCACATCACGGCCAATACCAATGGGCAGGCGCGCACCGGCACCATCCACATCGGCGGACAAATTTTCCTGATGACGCAAGCGGGAACCTCGTCGTCCGGAACCAATGCGGCGCGGCTGCAGTTCATGGGCCGGACAGAAACCAATGCCACGCTTTCCGTGCAGGGCGAGGCCGGGAAAATCTATGTCACGGAATGTTCTGAGAATTTAATCCAGTGGACACCAATCAGCACCAACCCTGCGCCCTCCACCGTCACCGATGCCACCGTCGGTAACAAACGCTTCTATCGGACGGTGGAGATTCCTTGAGGCGGCCAGGCCATGCCTCGCCAAAGTGCCGCCCCAATCTTTGAGCAAGACATTCGCCGTCCAGCTCGTCACGTCACCGTGCGGGGCACCCGCGCGCCGTTGAAAATTCTGCTGCCAAAAATTTCCGCGCTTTGGATGATGGGCGGATGTTCACCCAGTTGTCTTTCGTCTCGCGCGTCTTGCTCGCGCTCGTCTTTGGCTCACGCGCCTTCGCCGCCGCGCCGGACAACCAGCCGGAACTCCAGCGCGAACCTGAGTGGGTGGACGCGCGGTGGAACCAGACCGACCTCGGCAATTTCCACGCCTCCGTGCTGCCGCTGCCCGCCGGGCGCATCGCGAAAGGCTTGTCCGTGCGCGTCGGCACGAACGGCGCGGTCGCCTACGACACCGCGACGTGTGCGTTGCGCGGCGGCTGGACGGGCGGCTTTCTGAAATTTGCGGCAGGGCGCTACGGCTTGATTGATTCGCCTGCCGTCGGCGGTGAAGTGCAGTTCACCTCCCCTGCTCCGCTGAACAGCACGGCGCAGTGGCGCGGCTTGCACGTCCACGGCCCGCGCGTGGTGCTCGAATATCAAGTCGGCGAGGCCACGGTGAAAGAATCGCCGTGGTTCGAGAGCGTGGAAAATCTTGGCGCGTTCACGCGTACGGTCGAAGCGGGCGCGGCGGGCGCACCGCTCGCGATCAATCTTGCGGATGCGAAGAACCGGCTGGCCGAAGCAGTGGACCTCGACGGCGTGAAAATCTTTTCGCTGCGCGACACGAACGGATTGCTCGCCGTGGCCGTGCAAGGTTCCGGCGCGGAACTGCGCGTGACCGGCGGCGTGCTGTCCCTGCAACTCGCTCCCGCCACCGCGCCGCGGCGCGCGAAAGTTTTCCTCGCGCGCATCACGGCGAAGGAGCTGCCCCAGTTCGCCGCGCTCGTGAAAAAATCCTCCGCACCCGAAGACCTCGCCGCGCTCGCGCGCCCCGGTGCGCTCCGCTGGACGCCATTGATTACCAAAGGCCAGCGCGGCTTCGGCACCGACGCCTACGTCGTGGACACGCTCACCGTGCCGTATGTCAACCCGTGGAAGGCGCTCTTCTTCACCTCGGGCGTGGACTTCCTGCCGAACGGCGACGCCGTGGTCTGCACCATTCACGGCGACGTGTGGCGCGTGAGCGGCGTGGATGACAACTTGCAGAAGCTGACGTGGCGGCGCTTGGCCACCGGACTGTTTCAGCCGCTGGGAGTGCGCGTGCGGAATGGAAAGGTTCACGTCCTCGGCCGCGATCAGATCACCGTGCTGCACGATGAGAACGGCGACGGCGAGGCAGACTTCTACGAAAACTTCTGCAACCAGATTCAGACCTCGACCGGCGGACACGACTACGTGACGAGCCTCGATACGGACACGAACGGAAATTTTTATTACATAGACCCACGCGGCGTGCATCGCATCTCGCCCGACGGCCAGAAGCACGAAACCATTGCCGCCGGCTGGCGCAATCCGAACGGCATGGGCGTGAGCGCGGACGGGAGCATCATCACGGCCGCCCCGCAACAGGGCAATTGGACGCCGTCGAGTTCGATCTGCGAGGCGAAGCCCGGCGGCTGGTACGGCTACGGCGGGCCGCGCGTGACGGCGGAACGTCCGCTCGGCTACGACGCGCCGCTCTGCTGGATTCCGCATCGCGTGGACAACTCCGGCGGCAGCCAGCTTTGGGTGAACAGCGACCGCTGGGGGCCGTTGCAAAATCACTTCGTGCATTTCTCGTTTGGCCGTTGCGCACAATTTCTCCTGCTGCGCGAAGTGGTGGATGGCGTGGCGCAAGGTGCGGTCACGCCGCTCCCGGGAAAATTTCTCTCCGGCTCGATGCGCGGTGCGTTCAATCCGAAGGACGGACAACTTTACGTCGTCGGCTCGAAAGGCTGGCAGACCAGCGCGGCGCGCGACGGCTGCCTGCAACGCGTGCGCTACACTGGCGCGACGCCGCTGGTGCCGGTGGAATTCCACGTCCACACCAACGGCGTGCGCGTGCTGTTCGCCACCGCGCTGGATCGCGCGGCGGCGGAAGACGCGGGCAGCTACGCGGCGGCGCATTGGAATTATCGCTACGCTGCGAAATACGGCTCCAAGGATTACTGGCCGTCCGACCCGGAGCAGGAAGGCCACGAAACGCTCGAAGTGCGCGCGGCGAAGTTGTTGCCGGATGGCAAGGGCGTGTTCCTGGAAATCCCCACGCTGCGTCCCGTGATGCAGTTTGAACTGCGTTACAGCCTCAAGAGCGCGGAAGGCAAGAGCATGAAGAGCGAGCTGCACGGGAGCATCAACCGCCTCGGTGCGAAGTGGCAATGAGATGATGCCTCACGCCACGAGCGCGAAGGACGCGAAGGGGAAACGGCGCTTGCGCCGTTTTAGTGGGGCAGCCGTCTCGGCTGCCACCCGTCCTTTGGCCGTCCCGGCTAAAGAACCGGCAGGCGGGACGCCCACCGGACGAACACAGGCGGGACGCCTGCGCCACTACTGCTGTCTTCGCGTCCTTCGCGTCCTTGGCGTGAGGCAGCTTCTTTTGGTGTCTTGCATGTTGCTGTGTCTTTCGCTTCACGCCGCCGAACCCCTCACTTGGAAGCAACTCGCGCCGCTGCCCAACAAGCTCGGCGTCGCGGGAGCGTTCGCCGGTGTGAGCGAAGGCGCACTGCTCGTCGCAGGCGGCGCAAACTTCCCGGACCAGATGCCGTGGGACGGCGGCGTGAAAGTCTGGCGCGATGAAGTGTTCGTGCTGGAGAAGCCCGATGGCGAGTGGCGCGTGGCGGGACGATTGCCAACGCCGCTTGGCTACGGCGTCGCCATCTCGCATTCGCGCGGATTGATCTGCATCGGCGGCAGCGACGCGCGGCAGCACCATGACTCGGTGCAAGTGCTGAGTTGGAGAAATGGAAAACTCAAAATCGAATTGCCGCCCTCTTTGCCCAAGCCCTGCGCGAACCAGAGCGGCACGCTGATCGGCGACACGATTTACATCGTCGGCGGCATCGCGACTCCGACGGCGACGAACGCGCTGAAGGATTTTTTCGCGATGGATTTGTCAGCCAAAAATATCGGCTGGCGCAGTCTGGAACCGCTGCCCGGCCCCGGACGAATGCTCGCCACGGCCGGCGCGCATGACGGATCATTTTACCTCTTCGGCGGAGCGGCGTTGAAACCAGATGCCGATGGAAAGCCCGTGCGCGAATGGCTGCGC
>JANNGC010001007.1:0-2352 GCA_031380445.1 Pedosphaera sp. | reverse complement strand
ACCGAACGCGCCCTTTTGAAACCAAGCCCTGCGGCCATCGCACGTTGCTGCGGGCTGGAAAGCCCGCGCTCCGCACTTTCAACTTTCAACTTTCAACTTGGCCCGGCGCGCACCTATCTGCGCCCGTGACGGCGGAGACATTCAGACCCGAAATTCGCGAGGCCATCAAAGCCTTTGAGAAGTTCGTCGTCTGTCTCGACAAGGTGCCGGACGACTGTGCGCGCTCGCTGGAATCGCTGATGGAAAAAGCCATCAAGGCCTACGAAAATCGCGGCCCGAACCTCCGCCACGGCATCGCGCTCGACAAACACGTCACCATCATCCTCAGCCAGACCGAGCACGACCGTCCGCTCTGCGGCATCTATTTCAACCTGCATTCGCCGTATCAGAAGAAGGCGGCGCCGCGCGTGGCGAAGACGGAGAAGTGACCGCTGGTTCCTCGTTCAGCTTTCAGGGTCGCACAATATCCAGAGGTAGGCGGGCCGTCTTCCAATCCTGAAAGGATTGAATCCTCCAGCCCAGGGTTGCCGAGTCCGCGAGACTACCCTGGGTGGCAATGGAAAATGATTTCCCAACTCTGAAAGAGTTGCATCACATCCGTGCGTTGCGCTTTTTGATGCAACTCTTTCAGAGCTGATGACTCATCACCTCGCCAACCCAGCGTAGCGCCTCCGAGGCGCAACGCTGGGCTGAGTTATCTGAATCCTTTCAGGATTCAAAGACCGACGGCCCATGCTGCGGGCCATGACCGGGCTGTCCGTTGGCTAAAAAGCATTCTTCTGGCTCACAACCATACCGCAGCTTCGTGCGCCGCTTGCTCGGGCGAAATTCCCCACAGACACGCCAGCGGCTCGCGGTACGAGCACGATGACTTCATGCACGGGACGCACGGGAGATCGCGGCGTTGCAACGCGCGCTCGGTCTGGCCGTAGGGGCCGGTGCGCGCGGGATTCGTGGGGCCGAAGAGTCCGATGACCGGCTTGCGGAGCGCGGCGGCGATGTGCATCGGCCCGGTGTCGTTCGTGACCACCAAGCGGCACTGGCGCAGGACCTCGATGGTTTGCAGCAGCGACGTGCGCCCGGTGAGGTCGAGGACGGAAGCGGGCGCAGCACCGGTGATTTGCGCCGCGAGTTCCGCATCGGATTTCCCGCCGAGAATGACGAAGCGCGTGCCGGGATGCGTGCGGTTCATTCGCAGGACCAGTTCGTGAAAGTGCGGGGCGGGCCAGCGTTTGTTGTCCCAGCGCGCGCCGGGCAGCAGCGCGATGACCGGTGCATCTTGCAAAGGCCAACGAGAGGCGACTTCATCCGCAATGGCGGCGCGCTTGGGCAGCCACTCAAAATTATGATGCACCGGCACGCGCAAGGCGCGCAGCGTTTCGAGATACCAGTCCACGGCGTGCGTCTGCGGGGTAGGTCGCGGAACGCTCAGGTCATACCAGCCGTGCGCCAGTTCGCGCGGGTCGTACAGGCCGACGAAATGTTTTCCATTCGCCAGCCAGCCCACGGCTGCGCTGCGTGCGAGCGCCTGAAGATCGAGGACGAGATCAAAGCGGTGGCGGCGCAATTCGCGAACGTGATTTGCCATCTCCGGCCAGTGACGCGGCGAGGCCCAGCGCGCGCGGTCGAAGTGGAACAGTCCGGCGAGATCGGGATCGCCTTCGAGCAACGGCGCGTTGCGCGTCTCGATCCACCAGTGAATTTCGCTGGCGGGCTGATGCTGTTTGAGCAGGCGCAGGACGGGGAGAGCCTGTATGACATCGCCGAGCGAACTTGGTTTGAGAATGAGAATCTTCAAAGCAGCGCGCCGAGTGTTGCGGAAGGCGGGGCGGGGCCGGAAGAATTTAATTATGCTGGAACACGCCGTTTTGGAAATCGGCGCTCCAACTACTTCCCGTACGACAGCCGCTCCGCGAGTCGCGGCGGCAAACCGGCTTCGAGAATCTTCTTCTGCGCCGCCGCGATGTCGTAATCGAGCCGGCGGATTTCAATGGAGCCTTCGCTCAAGTCGTAGATGACGTAGGCGGCCTTGGGGTTGTTGTCGCGCGGCTGGCCGACGCTGCCGACGTTCACGAAATACTTGCGACCCGGCTCAACTTTGAACTTTGAGTAAGTGCCTCCGCGCACCACCGAGTCGCGGATGAACGCCACCGGCACATGCGTGTGGCCGAAGAAGCAAACGCTCGTGTTCTGGTAGGTGAAGCTCGCCGCCGCCATCAGTTTGTCGAACACGTAGCCCCAGCGCTCCGGCTGATCGAGCGTGGCGTGAACCATTGAGAAGCTGGCGACCAGACGGACGTATTTCAGGTCACGCAGCCAGCGGCGGTCGTCGTCGCTGAGCTGCTTGCGGGT
>JANNGC010000992.1:0-4719 GCA_031380445.1 Pedosphaera sp. | reverse complement strand
CGTGCTTCACGAAGCCGGCCACGACGTTCTCCGGGTAGTTCGAGTAACCGACCGCGTTGGAGCCGCGGAACAACATCTGAAAACAGATGTTCGGAATTTTCTGCCGCAGCACGCGCAGGCGCTGCCACGGATCTTCGCGCAGGAAACGCATCGCCGTGTCGAACGTCGCACCACCCCAACATTCCAGCGAGAACAGCTCGGGCGTGCGCCGCGCCACCGCGTCCGCAGCGGCGAGCATGTCGTAGCTGCGCACGCGCGTGGCCATGAGCGATTGATGCGCGTCGCGGAAGGTGGTGTCCGTCACGAGCAGGCGCTTCTGCTTCAACGTCCACTCCGCAAATTTCTTCGGGCCAAGTTCGAGCAGCAAATCGCGCGTGCCCTTCGCCGGCTTGGATTTCTGATTGCACGCCAGCGGCGCGATCTGCGGCATGGCGGCGGTGAGCTTGTGACCCTTCGCGTGCGGATTGCCGTTCACGATCACGTCGCCGAGGAAGTTCAGCAACTTCGTCGCGCGGTCGCGGCGATGCTTGAAGGCGAACAACTCCGGCGTGTTGTCGATGAGCGTCGTGGTGGCCTGGCCGCCCTTAAAATTCTCGTTGTGAATCAGGTTTTCGAGGAACGGAATGTTCGTCTTCACCCCACGAATGCGGAACTCCCGCAGCGCGCGATCCATGCGGCGCAAGGCGATGTCGAAGGTCTGTCCGCTCGTCGTGAGCTTCACGAGGAGCGAGTCGTAGAATGGCGTGATGACCGCGCCCGCGTAGCCCATGCCGCCGTCGAGCCGCACGCCGAAGCCGCCCGCGCTGCGATAGGTGAGAATCTTGCCGTAGTCCGGCGTGAACTTGTTCTCCGGATCTTCCGTCGTGATGCGCGACTGAATCGCGTAGCCCTGACGCGGCACCTTGTCCTGCGGCGGCAAACCGACTTCGGGCGAGAACATCGAGTGGCCCTGCGCGATCATGATTTGCGCGCGCACGAGATCGATGCCGGTGATCACTTCCGTGACCGTGTGTTCAACCTGGATGCGCGGGTTCATCTCGATGAAGAACCAGTCGTTGCGGTCGAGGTCGTAGAGGAATTCCACCGTGCCCGCGTTGTCGTAACCAATCTCCTTCGCGATGCGCGCGGCGGCGAGACAGAGTTCCTGACGCACATGATCGTCCAGCCCAAAACTGGGCGCGACCTCCACGACCTTCTGATGCCGCCGTTGCACCGAGCAATCGCGCTCGTGCAGATGCAGCACGTTGCCGTGCTTGTCGCCGAGCACCTGCACTTCGATGTGCTTCGCGCGCGGAATGTATTTCTCGAGGAAAACAGCGGAGTTACCGAACGCGCGGCCCGCCTCGGCCTGCGCTTCATCAAGCAAGTTGTCGAGATCGCCCGCCTTGAGCACGACACGCATTCCGCGTCCGCCGCCGCCGAACGCCGCCTTGATGATCAGCGGGAAGCCAATCTGCTTCGCCACCTTCAACGCCTCGCCGCGATCCGTGATCGGTTCCTCGGTGCCGGGCAGCGTCGGCACGTTGAGCTTTTCCGCCAACGCCCGCGCTGCCGTTTTGTCGCCCATCATGTCGAGCAACTCCGGCTTCGGCCCCACGAACGTGATGCCCGCCGCTGCGCACGCGCGCGCGAACGCGGCATTCTCGGACAGAAATCCGTAGCCCGGATGAATGAGGTCAACGCCCTTCTCCTTCGCCATCGCCACGATGCCCTCGATGTCGAGGTACGCAGCAACCGGTCCCTTGCCCTGCCCGATGAGATACGCCTCGTCCGCCTTGAAGCGATGCACGGCGAGACGGTCCTCCTGCGCGTAAATCGCGACTGTGCGCAGGTCCAGTTCGGTGGCCGCGCGGAAAATGCGGATGGCAATCTCGCTGCGATTGGCCGCGAGCAGTTTGTGAAAAGTTTTCGGTCGTGCGCCTGTGCTCATAAAAAATCCGGCAGGGTTTTAACGGGGCGTGTGTCTGAACGCAAAAGGTTTGCAGACGAACAGTTCTTAAACCGCTAATGGACGCTAATTAACGCTGATGGGAAAAGAACCGAGACCGATGAGAGCGCCTCCACCCCTCATTAGCGTTTATCAGCGTAAATTAGCGGTTAAAAAAATCCCCGTTCACTTCAGCGTCTTCAAGTAGGCGAACAAGTCGCTCACCTGTTCGGGCGGCAGCGCATCAAGCAAGCCTTCCGGCATGATGCTCGACTTGGTGAAGGCGGCGCGCTTCACGGTGCTTTGCGGGATGCGCGTGTCCTCCATGTTTTGGCGGCGCAGCACGATGGCGTCCTTGTCCTCGCTCACGCGGATGCCGTCGAGCACATCGCCGTCCTTCAACTCAACGCGGAAGACGCGGTAGCCCGGCTCCATCGCGGCATTCGGCGTGAGGATGTTCCGCAGCAGCGCCTCGACGCCGAGCGCGCCCGCGCCATTGAGCACGGGACCGATTTGCCCGCCCGCGCCGCCGACGCTGTGGCAGCCCTGACAGACCGTGGTGAACAGTGCCTTGCCCTTCGCGCTGTCGCCCGCCTTGTCCGCGAGGGAATGAAACTTGGTGAACTTCTCGGCGAGCGCCTTTGATTCAGCGGGTGTGAGGAGCGGCGGGAAGTCGGAGGTCTTCACCACCTTCGCGCCGCTGTGGAGTTTGCCCCACGGGCCGGCGCCGGGGAAATAGTGTGCGAGACCGGCGGGCTTGGTTTCGCCTTCAAAGCTGCGGTCGAAGTCCGCGCGAATCTCCACGTCGGTGCGCGCGCGGTCCCAGACGCGGAACTCACTCAACCACCCGGCCGTGCCCTTCGCCGGCCCACTCCAGCCGACGTTCAGTTTCTCGAACTTCTGCGGCGCGCCCTTGCTCTGATCGCTGTCAAGTTCGCCGTTGAGGTAGATGCGAAACTTGCCCTGCGCGTCGCGCGTCACGGCGTAGTGCGTCCACACGTCCGGCGTCGCCTTCTTCTTCGCCACGATGACGTCATTCATCCCGCCGACCCAGACGCGGAATTGCGAGCCGAAGAAATTCATGTCCAGCACGCCGGCCGCGCCGAGGAGTCCGTCGTTGTTATCAATGCCTGCGTCGAGCTTCACCCACGTCTCCACGGTGAACGCGCCGTCGAGCGTGATGTTCGTCTCTGACCACGCGTTGTCCTCGCCGTTCAGGCGCAGCGCCGGACGGAAGAACGACGCCATGTCCGCCATGAGCGCGGCGAGGTCGGGATCGTTGCCGAGCACGGCCTGGAGTTTGTCGAGCGTGGCACCGTCGAGTTCGTCCTTCGGGATGGCGCCGCTGCGCACGGACTTCACGAGCGCGGTCGCGCCGGGCTTGGTGCCGGAGAGCGAGGTGAGTGCGGTGCGGCGGGAAGAGACGGAAAGAACGGGGTAAAGGACGGCGAGTTGTTGCGGGCCTTGCGGATTGCGCGAGGCGGCCAGCGCAGCAACTGCCGCCTGCTGTTCCGCTGCGCCGCCTTTCTCAGCGAGCTTCGCAAACAAGTCCACGCGATCAGACTTCAATTCACGCAACGCGCCGAGCGCAGCCAGCGATTCGGGGCGCAGCAGATATTCCTTCGCTTCGAGCTTCGGATAACCGGCCCAGCCCTGCTCCAGCACGCGCACGAGTTCCGGTTCCACCGCCGCGAGCTGGAAGGAGCTCGCGAGCTTCGTGCCGAGTTCGAGCGAAGCCTGATTGTTTTGCGTGAGCAACTGCTTCGCGGCGTCATTGAGCAGCGGCGTGATCTTCGCCGCGTCGAGCTTGGTGCGAACTTTCAACAGCGATTCAATCGCAGCCGTGCTGGTCGCAGGCTGTTTCAGAATTTTCTTCAACGCCTCGCCCACGCCCGGCTCATCCGGGAACTGCGCGAGGCGGAGCAGTTCCTCCTGTCCCGGCGCGCGCGACAGCGAAGGCAACAACTCGGCGACGCGCGCGGCGCTGGCCTTTGGTTCCAAGGCCAGTGAGGCCACAAGGCGGGATTCCAGCGGCAGCGATTTGATTTCGGGCGTATCGAGGGACACGACTGAGACCAGCGCGGAACGCTCCATTAGCATCCGCACCAAGTATCGCTCGAACTCACGTTCGTAGGCTTCGCCCGTCTTGATGATTTTCCCGCTCTGCGTGCTCTTCATCGTCGGCTCGGCCAGTGGCGGCTTCGCCATACTGATGAGCAAGGTCAGCGCATGGGTTTGCGACATCCGCCCGGTGGTGGGTTCAGAGGAAAAGCCCATTATGGTCTTCAACGCCGCCGCAGTTTTGATCAGTTCCGCGCGCACTTCAGAATCCGCGTCATTTGCCAGCGGGGACAGCGCGGCAAACAGTTCAGTCCACTGCTTGCTTTGACCGGCGACGCTGAGCGGGCGCGCACCCAGCACGCGCACCGCTTCGCGGCGGACGTTTCGATTCGAATCACTCAACAGGGGTTTTAGCATCTCGAAGTATTCTGAACCTTTGTTGAATCGCTCATTGCCATCCAACGACTCCAAGGCCCACAACGCCGCAATGCGCGCCGCATCAGAATAGTTCCGCCCGCTCCGGAATCCGTACGGCCAAGTGACAATGGTCTTCAGGCGTGGCGCGAGTTCCTTCATCCCCCGATCCCCGATGGCCTGCCACGCGAGATGACTCTGCGTAGTGTTCTCGCCACCGAGCTTGGCTATGAGTTCGTCGCCGGAAAGCTTGGTGAAATCAGGAACGTCAAGTGGCTTAAAGTCCGCCGGGCGCACGCGC
The DNA here is from genome assembly GCA_031380445.1 of Pedosphaera sp. Classification (GTDB taxonomy): domain Bacteria; phylum Verrucomicrobiota; class Verrucomicrobiia; order Limisphaerales; family SIBH01; genus JANNGC01. The sequence continues at coordinate 16 of JANNGC010000992.1, read as the reverse complement.
CAGATGCGGCCGCGCT
>JANNGC010000966.1:0-5773 GCA_031380445.1 Pedosphaera sp. | reverse complement strand
CTCGACCCGCGGGACCATCGTTCCGGAACAAAAAGATCATCCCATCCTGATCGGCGTGAGTGACATCTGGGGGAACTCGGACGTTTACCGGACCTACAAAGAAGGCACGAGCCTGCCGACCAATTGCACCGCCCTGGTCTGGGGTCAGCCGCTCATGGGTCGAAAGCACGACGATGCGCCGAATCCAAAACTGGAGCCGCTGCCCGTCGCGTGGTTCAAGCACTGGCAGACCAGCGACGGCAAGAAGGCGCGCGTCTTTCACTCCACCATGGGCAGCGCGCACGATTTCCAATCTGCCGGTCTGCGTCGCCTCATCATCAACGCCGCCTATTGGGGGATGGGCATGGAATCTGCCATCACGCCGAACCGGAGCGTGGACATCGTCGGCACTTACCAACCGCTCGACAGCGGCTTCAACTACAAGCAACTCGGCGTCGTCCCGAAGCCGGTCTCGGCCTACAAATAGCCGCGCATTCTAACACCCGATGCGATTCGCTTTCTCCCGCGACGCAAATCATCCCAACAATGAAAACGATTCTCGTCCAGCTTCTCACCCTGCTGTGCGTCCACGCTTTCGCCGCTGAAAAAGCACCCCTTCACGCCAAGCCGCTCAAGGTCTTCATCCTCGCCGGGCAGTCGAACATGGAGGGGCACGCGAAGGTCGAGACCTTCGACTACATCGGCGACGATCCGGCCACCGCGCCGTTGCTGAAGCAGATGCGCGACGCTGACGGCAAACCGCGCGTGTGCGACGGCGCGTGGATTTCCTATTTCACCGGCTGCGGCGATGCGAATGGCGAAGGCTTGGGCAAGCTCACCGCCGGCTAAGGCTCGCGGTCGAAGCCGGACAAGGACGGCGGCAAGATCGGTCCCGAGTTCACGTTCGGGCTCTCGATGGACGCGGCGTTGGCCGGGCCGGTGCTGATCATCAAGACGGCGCGCGAAGGCTTTGGCCGGATTCGTACGGAGGATGGGGACATCTCGCATCCGCTCCAGCATCGCTGCTTCGAGAGCGCGATGAAGGTCTGGCATCAGTGCCAGGACTTGGGGTTGAGCAAGGCGGAGGATGACGATCTCGCGCGATTCATTTTTGAATTTCAAACCATGAACGGGAAACTCGGCAGTGCGCTGGACGGCTTCGCGGAAGGACACGGCCCCATGACGGGGCGTTCACTGTCGCCGCCTTGAAGCGCGCGCTGGATCATTTGCACAAGGCGCAAGCGGGGCTGGAGAGGGTGGCAAAGAAGAAAAACACAAAACGTCAGCGGGACGCCGGCAGCACCCTGTTGCTGGAGGCTCTCGTCTCGGAGGCGCGGAAGGAACTGCACGAGATTCGCGAGGGCGTGCTGAAGCTGATGCAGGACTTCTGCGACCGGTCCTGATCCGCGCTGAAGACAAAACGGAATGGGCGATGAGAGCCTCCCACCGTCGCCCGCGGCGGATCAGAAGGGGACGAGACCTACTCACTTCGCTGCCAAACCTCGCCCCACCGTGCTCTCTCCGGTTTTCGCTATGGGCAGCGAAAATTTTCTTGCACCGACAAAATTATTTCCACAACGCGCGCGGCAACGGAAGGCGGAACTTGCCGTCCGTGACCGCAAAGCCCGGCCCCTCGCAGGTGAACACGCCGAACACCTCCCGGCGATCAGTCTGCACGAACAGGGTGCCGTTGGTCGCGGCCATAATCACCACATTGGTCGCGAACACGTCCGGGCTGTGCGTGACGTTGGCCAGGCCGTTGGCGATTTCGTAGCGCACCTGTTCGGTCAGCACGGGGAGGTTCAGGTGAATGACGCCTGCGCCCGCCACCGCGCGGATGGTCACGGCGCGGTAGAAATCGGAGGGCGCGGTGACGGTAAAAAGATTGGGCGAATTGCGCCCGGCTCCGGTGCTGATGAAGCGGCGGCCGTTCACGATTCCGCGCAAGGAGTTCAGCCCGGTGCGCGGGCGGGGCATGAGGCGCGCGCGGACTTCAAACTTGGCCGCGCTGTTCAGTTGCACGACGAAGTTCGGGAGCCGGTGGGCGATGACGGCGGCGTTGGTGGCGTTGGTCAGCGCGGCGTGTTCGTCGGAGAGATATGCGAAGCGGAGGCGCGCGGTCGTGGCGCGGGACCACGGCGGCAGATCGGCGACACGCTGGCCCAAGGATTCGTGGCGCGCGAGGGCGGCGGCGCGGGCCGCGAACGCGGCGGCATCGAGGGTGGCGGTGTAATTGGTGTCGTGAACGAGCAGGGGAACCACGCGGCCGAGCGTCTGTTCATCGGGCAGTTCCTCGTTCAGCACGAGGCCGCGCGCGTGGATAAGCACGGCGAGCTTCTGCTTCAAGTCCGGCGAGCCGTCGAAGTTTTGCTGGAGGAAAGCGAGTTCGTTTGTGAGTTGGTGGTAGAGCGGGCCGAAGGTCAGCAGCGAGGCGGCGGGCGCGGCCACGCCGAGCAGCATCAAGGTGGCAATCCAGGCACGGACGTGCCGGCCGATGGAAAAGATTTTTGCGCGTTGGAACGGCTGCATCTGTGCGCGAGCCTAGGTGTCTGTTCCGACAAGTCAATGATGCAGGCGGCGGGACGCTCCGCGCAGCCCGACTGGTCCCGCTGGGCGGGACCAGTTCCATCGGATGTGTCCCTCACTGCGGCACGCGCACATGGTTATTGCCGTTGTCCTGATCCGAGTTCTGAGCCTGCGTCTGCAACTTCTGCGTCGTGGTGCCCTGCGCGCTGCCGTCGCCGAGGCCGAGGTTGCCCTGGTTCACATGAATCGTCCGCAGCCACGAGACGCTGGCGGTGATCTCCGTGGCCTGCGCGCCGGTGAACGCGCCGCACGCCTTGTCATTGAACGTGCCGCTCAGGTTGCGGTCGGCGGTGAGAATGGACTGCGGCTTGTCCTCCGCAGCGTCGAAGCCCACCGCGTAAGAAACATTCGCGTCGCTGAAGCCGGTCGCGAAATTGTTCCCCGCGCTTTTGTCCTTGTCGCTCGCGCAGACGAGAATTTTCGGCGTCACGAGTTCGTTCGACAAGGCCATGTAGTGACGGAAGGCCTGCTGGTTCGCGGCGTCCAGCGAGCCTTCGGGCGGCGCGACATTCCACGAAAATTTCTGCTCGTGGTCGTTGGCGTAGATGCGCATGGCCAGTCCGATCTGGCGCATGTTGTTGATACACTTGATGCGGTTGGCCTTGGCCATCGCCTGCGCGAGCGCAGGCAGGAGCAGGCTGGCAAGGATGGCAATGATGGCGATCACGACCAGCAGTTCGATGAGCGTGAAGGCCCGTTTCGAGGAAGGAAGGTTTGTCTTCATAACGAGACTCCCTAGCATCAGCGATGCCGCGCGTTGTCGTGTGGAAATTCCCTCTGCAAATGAAGTTGTTGTGAAATTTCCGTGAGCGCGCCTCACGCAAACGGCGCGAAGATGACGCTGACTTCGCTGGAACTCACGCGTGGTAGAGCCCCGCCTCACGAATCACTTCACCAACTCCGGCTGGCAAAAGATGCTCGACCACTTTGCCTTCTCGCACGCGCGCACGCACCTGCGACGAAGAGAGTTTCAACGGCCAGCCACCGAGGATTTGAATGCGGAACGGCGGCGGCAACGTGGCCGGAATTTCACCCGGTCGCGGGATGACCACGAACTGCACGAGCGCCGCCAGCGCCTCGGCCTCGCGCCACTTCGGCAGGGTCGGCACATGATCCGCTCCAATCAGGTAGAACAGTTTGGCGCCCGGGAATTTTTTGGCGTAAGCGCGCGCGGTGTCGATCGAGTAGGAGACGCCGCCGCGCTGGAGTTCCTGTTCGTCCACTTCGTAATCGCGCTGGCCGGCGAGCGCGCGGCGGAGCATCCGCAGGCGCAGCGCAGGCGAGGCCGGTTCGCGGCCGGGCTTGAACGGCGACTGCGCGGCGGGAATGAAGAATAGCCGGTCGAGCGTGAGTTCCTCGCACGCCGCGCGCGCCACGAGCAAATGCCCGAGGTGAACCGGATCGAAGGAGCCGCCAAAAAGTCCGACGCGTTGCATCGCGCGGAGTTAAGCACGGGCGGCTAGCGTGCCGCCAGCATCTTGCTGGCGGGGTCATGAGAAAGGAGCGCGGACTGCCGAGTCCGCGCGATCATCTCCAACTCCATCGTTGGATTAAGTGAAATGATTAGACACACGCGGACTTGGCGGTCCGCGCTCCGATTAGGCCGCGCCAGCGGCACGCTGTCAGCAACAGCGATTGACGCCTTTGTAACGCTCCTCGGTCGTGCGGAGGTAAGCCTGCTCGCGAGTGGTGCCGTGGTCGTGGGGCGCGCAGGCGGTGTGCTGTTGAAGCTGTTCCGCGCGATCCACTTTGGCTTCGCCGGAAATTTCACGGAGCAGCGCGAGGCCGAGCGCGAGGAGGCTGGCGGCGTGCAGCGGCTTCGCCTCGGCCACGGCGTAATCGGGCAACCACGTCGGCTCCGTCTCGTGCAGCACGGCGAGCTTCTTGCGCGCGAGCAGCAGAATCCATTCGCGCACGCTGATGAGGAAGATGCTGACGACGAGCGTGAGGAAGAAGGCGGTGACGAAGGCATCGAGCGTGAGGTTGAACGACTGCTTGCTGAGTTGCGCGATGGCCTTGGCGTTCGCCGTGGCGTCGGTGGTGCGAAGTAGTTCGGCCTTCGTCGCCGCCACTTTGGCGCCGGCCAGAAATCCAATCGTCGGACTCGAATGAAAAATCTTCTGCACCGAGGCTGTCCCCGTGACGGCCAGCAGCCAGAACAGCGGAACGAGTGTGATGAGCGCGAACGCGGGATGACTCAAGACCTTGGGCTTTGGACCTTGGACCTTGGACTCCCCGCCCAATTGCATTTTGAGAATCACCGTTGTCGCCAGGCACAGCGCGGTCGCGGCGAGCAGTTGGTTGGCGATGCCGAAGATGGGCCACAAGGCTTTGATGCCGCCGTCGGGATCATAAACCGCCGCGAGCAGAAAATATCCCCACAGTCCGACGACCAGCGCGCTGGCGAACAGGTTCGCCATCATGCTCCGCACATTGCCCAGCGGTTTCCACACATGGCCGAGCGCATCTTGTAATAGGTAGCGCCCGACGCGCGTGCCGGCATCGAGCGTGGTGAGAATGAACAGCGCCTCGAACATCAGCGCGAAGTGGTACCAGATGCCGAGCCATTTTCCGCCCACGACCTTGGAGAAGAGATTTGCCATGCCGACGGCGAGCGTGGCCGCGCCTCCGGTGCGGCCGTACAAAGTTTCTTCTTTCACTTCGCTCGCGAGCTGCGTCATGCGCTCGGCGGTGAGGGCGAATTGCGGGCCGTAGGAATTCACCTTCGCCACCGTGGCGGTCGCGATGGCGGCGGCGTCCGCGCCGGGTACCTTGATGTTCATCGCGAGATACACGCCGGGGTCGAGCGTGCAGGCGGCGATCATCGCCATGATCGCGACGAGCGATTCGAGGCACATCGCGCCGTAGCCGACGGGCCGCGCATAACTCTCTCTCGTGATGATCTTCGGCGTGATGCCGCTGCTGATCAGCGTATGAAATCCGCTGATCGCGCCGCACGCGATGGTGATGAAGCAGAACGGAAACAGCTTGCCCGGCACGACCGGCCCGGAGCCGTCCACGAACTGCGTGAGCGCGGGCATCTGCAACTGCGGCAGCACGAGCAGCACGCCCAGCGCGAGCAGGAAGATGGTGCCGAGCTTCATGAACGTGCTGAGATAATCGCGCGGTGCGAGCAGCAGCCACACGGGCAGCACGCTGGCGGCGAGTCCGTAAATGATGATCGCCCAGGCCAGGGTGATGTCTTTCA
>JANNGC010000922.1:0-22763 GCA_031380445.1 Pedosphaera sp. | reverse complement strand
AGTGGGGCAGCCGTCCCGGCTGCCACCTGTCCTTGGGCCGTCCCGGCTGAAGGAAAAACTGAAACACCAGCCGGGACGGCCAGTGGACAAGCGGCAGCCGAGACGGCTGCCCCACTAACTCATGCCAGCCCGCGCTGGCGCAGCTCCTTCAACGTCCACTCGTATTCGCCCACGAGCTGGTCCACCACGCTGCGGTTTTTCATTTCGCCCGGCATCACTTCCCAGGTGTAAGTCTCCATCTCAATGTGCGAGCAGAGCGACGGGTCTGCGGCCAGCGCGTCCATCACGCCGAGCAGATGATTGCTGGTGGTGCGGAACAGCGGCGTGGGCGCGCAATGCAGCGGGACGTGGAAGTGGATGCGCCACTCGGGCGGCGAGTTGAGAGTTGAGAGCTGGGAGTTGAGCGCGTCGTCGAGATCTCGGTAGCGGGTGAGCGCGCCGTCCGCCGAGCGTTCGATGACTTGGTGGAAATACACCGGCTCGCAGAAACCCTTCAGCGCCGCGCGCGTCTCCGCGTCGGCCAGCACCTTGAGCGCGGAACTGAAATGCAGCTTGCTGATGCGGATGTCGTGCTCGCGAAAGCGTTGCAGCACGTTCGCCGGGCGCTCGTATTCCACCGCGAGATGACAGGTGTCGTAATTCACCCCGAGATGATCGCGCAGCCGCGAGTCGCCCGGATGCTCCTCGCGCAACTGGTCGAAGAACATCGCCGCCTCCGAACTCGTTTCGAGAAAGCACAACGGCTCCGGCTCCAGCCCGAGGTGCAGCTTGCGTCCCGTGCGCTGCGAGAGCCGGGCGATGTGCTCGACGGTGCGCCACACGTTGTCGCGCATGGCCTGCACCTGCACCTGGCTGGTGATGAATTCTTTGTAAGAACCCGGCACCGTGCTGACGCTGCCTTCGATTCCCTCCGGCACGATTTGCGCAAGCAAATCAAACAGCAGGTTCGTGTAATCCACGCGCTCGTCCGTGGTCCAGTCGGGCTGATAGACCTGCTCCTTCACGCGCGTGCCGTGGAACTTGCCGTAGGGAAATCCGTTGATGGTGAAGACGTAGCAATTCTCCCGGTCCAGCCAGCGGCGAAATTCCGTGAGCGTCTGCGCATCGCTCAACTCCCGCGCCGCGTCCGCGCCGAGCCGCAGGCCAATCGCGTATGGCTTTCCCTTCGACACGCGGTCGCGCACCGCCAGCGTGTATTGCTGGAGCGTGTCGAACGTCTGCGCCCACGACTCGCCACGATGGATGTTCGTGCAGTAGGCGAGGTGCAGGCCGTGATTCAATTGCATGGCGGGGAATTAACCACGGAGGAGCAAGAGCGGAGAAGTTTTTAACCGCAGATTTCGCGGATGACACGGATGCGGCAGCCCGGTAGGGCCCGTTGCGCGCGGCCCCATATTTGTCTTTTTCCAGAAGGTCGGTGAACCGACGGGGAAATAATGGGGCCGCGCGCAACGCGGCCCTACCACGCCGGCCGCGCTGGCGCGCGGCTTCTTTATGTCCTCGGTTGTCGCGGACTCTCAGCAAGAAGCCGCCTTCACCACCACGATCTCTCCGCTCGCTTCTGAATTTTCGCGTGACGCGGCGCGTCGGTTGGCGGAACTATTCGTCACCCATGAAAACACTCTTTGCTCTCAGCGCCCTCGCCTGCGCCGCCTTTGTCGCCACCGCCGCCGATGAGACCGGTTTCAAACCGCTCTTCAACGGCAAGGATTTGACCGGCTGGTCCGGCAATCCCAATCTCTGGTCCGTCGAGGACGAGACGATCAAGGGCGTCACCCGGGCCGACCCGAAGCTCACGCACAACACGTTCCTCGTGTGGACGAACGGCGACGTGGCGGATTTTGAACTGCGCTTCTCGTACAAAATCGTGGCCGGCAATTCCGGCGTCCAGTATCGCAGCAAGGTGCTGCGGCAGGGCGCGCAGGGGCCGATTGTCGGCGGCTACCAGGCGGACTTTGAGGCGGGCAAAACTTACAGCGGTATTCTTTACGAGGAGCAGGGCCGCGGCATTCTCGCGCAACGCGGGCAGAAGACGGTGATCAAGGAAGCCCTGTTCGTGACGGACACCAAGGAAGTGGTGGACGCCAAGACCGGCGCGAAGAAGGAGCAGAAGACCAAGCGCGAAGTGAAGGCGGATTCCGCCGAGGCGGCTTCGGCCAAACCCGAGGTGAAAGTCCAAGTGGCCGGCTCCGTCGGCGACACGAAAGAAATCCAGGCGCAGATCAAACACGAGGAGTGGAACGACTACGTCATCATCGCCAAAGGCAATCATCTTCAGCATTTCATTAACGGCGTGCCGACCATTGACGTGACCGACGAGCAGGAAGCGAAGGCCGCCAAGTCCGGCGTGCTGGCGCTCCAGATTCACACCGGCCCGCCCATGACCGTGCAGTTCAAAAACCTGCGGATGAAGAACCTGGGCAAGGATTCCGCCGCCGCCGACACCATGAAAAAATTCACCGGCAAGTGGGCGCCCACGGCGATCACGATGAACGGAATGCCTGTCGAGCGCGAGCAGTTGGACGCGATTCTCCTGACCATTGACGGCCACAAGTACACCTCGAAGATCGGCGACCGCCTGAGCGAAGGCACGCTGAAGGTGGACGAGTCGAAGTCGCCGGCGGTCATGGATGTGCTCCGCACGAAGTCCGACGGCGAGACGGCGACGATCCCGGCGATTTACGAGATGAAGGGCGACACGCTCATCGTGTGCTACGCGTTCAACGGCGGCGAGCGCCCGAAGGAATTCAAGTCTGAGACCGAGAGCGGCGTGCTGCTCGTGACTTACCAGCGCGAATAATTTTTCCCCTTACGCTTATGAAATTTCTCCCTTTGTTCCTTCTGTGCGGAGCCGTCGTCAGCGCAAGCGCGGCGGACAAAAAAATTGTTCTCGTCGCCGGTTCTCCCAGCCACGGGCATCTCGAACACGAGCATCGCGCCGGGATGCTGCTCTTCCAAAAATGTTTCACCGGCGTGCCGGGCGTGAGCGTGACGGTGGTGAGCAACGGCTGGCCGAAAGATGAAACAGTTTTTGCGGGCGCGGACGCGGTGGTCGTGTTCTGCACGGGCGGCAACGGGCATCTGCTCGCGAAGCCGGAACGCCGTCAGTCGTTGGACAAAGTGCTGAGTGGCGGCGCGGGCTTCGGCACGATTCATTACGGCGTGGAGATTCCCGAGCAGCAGGGCGGGCAGGAATTTCTCCGCTGGCAGGGCGGCTACTTTCTCACCAACTGGTCGGTGAACCCGCACTGGGACGCGAACTTCACGAACCTGCCCAATCACGAAATCACGCGCGGCGTAAAGCCGTTCAAGATTCGCGACGAATGGTATTACCACATGAAGTTCGCGGACTCCGGCGTGACGCCGATTCTCTCCGCCATCCCGCCGGAGAACACGCGCGGTCGTCCCGGCGCGAACAGCACGCACGGCGGCAATCCTGAAGTGCAGAAGCACGCGGGCAAGGCTGAGACGATGGTGTGGGCGTACGAGCGGCCGGATGGCGGACGCGGCTTTGGGTTCACCGGCGCACACGAGCATCGCAACTGGGCGAATGAAAATTTCCGCAAAGTGGCGCTGAACGCGATTCTCTGGATCGCCAAAGTCCCCGTGCCCGCCAACGGCGTGGAATGCGAAGTCACGCCGGAAGACCTCATGCAGAATCTTGATCCGAAAGGTCAGAAGCCCAAGGCCACCGCCGTCGCGCCGAAGGCCGAGCCGTTCATCAGTCCTGTTCTCCCCGCGAAATAATGAAAACCTGTTCCCTCCTGGCCGGTGCGCTGGCCGCGTTTCTATTTGCCGGCTGCGCCACCACGCAAACCGCATCCACGAAAAACATCGTCCTCATCGCGGGACGGCCGAGTCATCCGGCGGGGATGCACGAGTTCCGCGCCGGTGCGTTGCTGCTCCAGAAATGCCTGAGCGAGGTGAAGGGCGTGACCGTGACGGTCTATTCCAACGGCTGGCCGAATGTGGCGGGCGCGCTTGACGGCGCGGACGCCGTGGTCATTTACGCGGACGGCGGCGGCGGGCATCCCGCAGTGCAGGGCGATCACAAGCAGGTGCTGGGCGCACTCGCGAAGAAGGGCGTCGGACTCGGCTTCATGCACTACGGCGTGGAGGTTCTGGCGACGAATGGCGGGCCGGAGTTTCTTCAATGGATTGGCGGCTACTATGAGCATCAGTATTCGGTGAACCCGATGTGGTCGCCGGAGTTCAAAAAATTTCCCAAGCATCCTGTCGCAAACGGCGTGCAGCCGTTCAGCAACAAGGACGAGTGGTATTTCAACATGCGCTGGGCGGACGACACCAAAGGCCTCACAAAAATCCTGAACGCCACGCCGTCCGACGACGTGCGCGACGGCCCCTACGTTTATCCCAAGGGGCCGTATCCGCACATCGTCGCGGCGAGCGGGCGCGAGGAGACAATGATGTGGACGCACGAGCGCGCCGATGGCGGACGCGGCTTTGGTTTTACCGGCGGCCACACGCACGCGAACTGGGGGAATGACAACCAGCGTAAAGTCGTGCTCAACGCATTGCTCTGGATCGCGAAAGCCAAAGTTCCCGCGAACGGAGTTGAATCCGTCGTCAGCCCAGAAGATTTGCAGATGAACCTTGATCCCAAGAAAAAATGAAACGCACCGCACTCCCGTCTCTCGTTGTTCTTTCCGTCGCCTCCGCCTTCGCTGCGGACGCGCCGCCGGAAACCAAGCCCGCCGCCCCGAAGCCCGCGCACACGCGTCCGGCCAGCCGTGAGGCCGCGCTCGAAGACTTGAAGAAGATGACCGTGGCCGACGGCCTCGAAGTCACGCTCTTCGCCAGCGAGCCGATGATGGTCAACCCGTGCGACCTGGACGTGGACGCGCGCGGCCGCGTGTGGATCACCGAGGGCGCGAACTACCGCAAGTGGGCGAACCCGCCGGTGCGTCCCGAGGGCGACCGCATCCTCATCATGGAAGACACCGACGGCGACGGCGCGGCGGACAAGTCCACGGTGTTTTACCAAGGCACGGACATCAACAGCGCGCTCGGCATCTGCGTGCTGGGCAACAAGGTCATCGTGTCCGTGTCGCCGAACGTGTTCGTGTTCACGGACGAGAACGGTGACGACAAGGCGGACAAGAAGGAACTGCTCTTCACCGGCATCTCCGGTGTGCAGCACGACCACGGTGTTCACGCGTTCATGTTCGGGCCGGACGGCAAATTGTATTTTAACCAGGGCAACGACGGAAAACAGATCAAGGACAAGGACGGCAAGCCCGTCGTGGACATCGAAGGCAACGTCGTCGCAGGCGCGGGCAAGCCGTATCGCCAGGGCTTCGCGTTTCGTTGCAACGTGGACGGCAGCGAGTTCGAGGTGCTGGGCCACAACTTCCGCAACAACTACGAGCTGGCCGTGGATTCCTTCGGCACCGTCTGGCAGTCGGACAACGACGACGACGGCAACAAGGGCGTGCGGATCAACTACGTGATGGAGCACGGCAACTTTGGCTATCAGGAAGAGAAGACCGGCGCGAATTGGGGCGCGAACTGGAAGAAGGGCCAGGCCAAGGGCGCGAAGGAAGACGATAAAGTTTTGTATCAGTGGCATCAGCACGACCCCGGCGTCGTGCCGAACTTGATCAACACCGGCGCGGGTTCGCCGACGGGCATTACTGTTTACGAAGGCAAGCTGCTGCCGTCAGTTTTTCAAAACCAAGTGATCCACTGCGACGCCGGCCCGCGCGTCGTGCGCGCCTATCCCGTCAAGCCGAGCGGCGCAGGCTACACCGCCGAGATGGTGAACGTGCTGACCAGCAGCGACGCGTGGTTTCGTCCTTCGGACGTGAGCGTCGCGCCGGATGGTTCGTTGTTGATCGCCGACTGGAATGATCCCGGCGTGGGCGGCCACCCGGCGGGCGATCACGACGTGAACATCATGCGAGGCCGCGTCTATCGCGTGGCTCCGAAGGGCGCGAAGTACGCGACGGCGAAATTGGATTTGACCACGGCAGCGGGCGCGGTGGCCGGGCTGCAATCACCGAACAGCGCGACGCGTTATCTCGCGTGGACGGCGTTGAACAAGATGCAGGGCGGCGCGGAAGCCGAGCTGTTGAAACTCTGGAATAGCAAGGGCGACAACCGCCAGCGCGCGCGCGCGGTGCAGTTGCTCGCGCGCATCAAAGGCAAGGAAGACCGTTACGTGCAGACGGCGATGCGCAGCGGCGAGCCGGAACTGACTGTCACTGGCATCCGCATGGCGCGTTCGTTGAAGCTGCCGATGGACAATTATCTCACCCACCTCGTCGGCAACTCCAGCGCCGCCGTGCGCCGCGAGTGCGCCATCGCGTTGCGCCACAGCACTTCTGCCGAGGCTCCGAAGCTCTGGGCCAGACTCGCCGCGCAGCACGACGGCCAGGATCGCTGGTATCTCGAAGCCCTCGGCATCGGCGCGGACAAGCAGGAGGAAAAGTATTTTGCGGCGTGGCTGGAAGCCGTGAAAGGCGATTGGAACACGCCGGCCGGCCGCGACATCGTCTGGCGTTCCCGCACGCCGAAGACGCTGCCCATGCTTGTGAAATTGATCACGGCCAAGGAGACGAGTGCGGCGGACAAGGATCGTTACATGCGTTCGCTCGATTTCCTCACCGGCCCGGAGAAGGAAGCCGCGCTGGTGGAGATCGCCACGGGCGGGCTGTGAGCGGAACTGCGGACCGCCGAGTCCGCAGTTTCTCTGAACTGAAGTGTGCGCCGGACATGGCTGTCCGGCGCTCCGTTCACACCACAAACTCCAACTCCGGCGCGCGCGGAATCAACCCTTGCTCGTAGCCGCGGCGCAGGAAGCGGCGGATGGACTCCCTGCCCTTCTCGCCGTAGTCCAGCGTCCAGTGGTTCACGTACATGCCCACGAATTGATCCGCGAGTTCGCGGCCCATGTCGCGCGCGTATTGCAGTGCGTGCTGCACGGCCTCGGCACGGTGATCGAGACTGAACTGGATGCTGGCGGTGAGCGTGTCCGAGATTTTCTTCCGCACGTCCGGCGCGAAGCGTTTGTGGATGACGTTGCCGCCGAGCGGCAGCGGTAGCCCGTCGTTTTCCTGACCCCACCACACGCCGAGGTCCTGGCACACCACGAGTCCTTCGTTCTGATAAGTCAGTTGCCCTTCGTGAATAATCAGTCCCACGTCCGCACGCCCGTCGCGGACGGCGGCGAAAATTTGGTCGAACGGCACGACGATGAAGTTGAACTCCTTGCCCGGTTTGCCGAGCCACAGTTGCAACGCGAGAAAGGCGCTGGTCATCGTGCCGGGAACGGCGATTTCCTTGCGCAGAATTTCTTCGCGGGAAAACTTCTGCTGCGCCACGAGCATCGGGCCGTAGCCGTCGCCCATGCTCGCGCCGCTGGGGAGCAGCGCGTACTGGTCGCAGACGTGCGCGTAGGCGTGGATGCTGATCGCGGAGATGTCGAGTTCGCCGCGCGTGGCGCGTTCGTTGAGCGTCTGGATGTCCTGCAGAATGTGCTCGAAGCGGAAGCCGTGGGTGGGAATGAGATCCTTGGCGAGCGCGTAAAACATGAAGGCGTCGTCCGGGTCCGGCGAATGTCCGAGCGTGAGCGTGCGTTGTTCCATCGCGGGCAGCGTAAAAGCAGAGAGCGGAAAGCAGAAAGCAGAAACATGAACGGGTAGCGGGGCAGCCGGGACGGCCCAAGGACGAAAGGCAGCCGAGACGGCTGCCCCACTGCATTTTTTCATTTCCGCCTCGCGCGTTTCCCCCTTTGCTCACGGGATGATTTCGCGAGCGAAGTCCGAGGCGTGGTTCGCCGAGGCGTTGAAGTACATTCCCGGCGGCGTGAACTCGCCGGTGCGCGCGTTTCGCGCCGTGGGCGGAACGCCGTTCTTCGTGAACCGCGCCAGCGGCTCGCATGTCTTCGACGTGGATGGCAACGACTACGTGGATTACGTCGGCACCTGGGGGCCGGCCATTCTCGGCCACGCGCATCCGAAGATCATTGCGGCAGTGCAGGCGGCGGCGGCGCACGGGACGAGCTTCGGCATTCCCAACCCCCTCGAAGTCACGATGGCGAAGCTCGTCTGCGCCGCCGTGCCGAGCGTGCAGAAGGTGCGGATGTGCAACTCCGGCACCGAGGCGTGCATGAGCGCCATCCGCTTGGCGCGCGGGTTCACGAAGCGCGACAAGATCATCAAGTTCGACGGCTGTTATCACGGTCATGTGGACTCGCTGCTGGTGAAGGCTGGCTCCGGCGCGCTCACCTTCGGGCAGCCCGACAGTCTGGGCGTGCCGGCCAGTTTCACGCAGCACACGATTGTCGCGCCGTTCAATGACGAGGAGGCGGTGCGCGCGGTCTTCGAGGCGAATCGCGGGCAGATCGCGGGCATCATTGTGGAGCCGGTGCCGGGCAACGCGGGTCTGTATCTGCCCAAGCCGGGCTACTTGGAATTCCTGAGCCGCATCACCAGCGAGCATGGCGCGCTGCTGATTTTCGATGAAGTGATGACGGGCTTCCGCCTCGCGCCCGGCGGCGCACAGGAGCGGTTTGGCATCACGCCGGACTTGTCGTGCTTTGGGAAAATCATCGGCGGCGGATTGCCCGTCGGGGCGTTCGGCGGGCGCGCGGATATCATGGACTGCCTTGCGCCGTTGGGCGGTGTGTATCAGGCCGGCACGTTGAGCGGGAATCCGCTGGCGCTGGCGGCGGGCATTGCGGCACTGGAAGAACTCCGTGCGACCAACGCTCACGCCAAACTCGAAGAAATCGGCGCGCAACTCGAAGCCGGAATGCGCGCCGCCGCCAAGTCCGCCAACATCCCCGTCACCTTCAATCGCTGCGGCTCCATGTTCTGCGGCTACTTCACCGGCCAACCCGTTCACAATCTCGCTGACGCCATGCACGCCGACCGCGCGCGCTTTGCGAAGTTCTTTCATGGGATGCTGGATGCGGGAGTCTATCTCGCGCCCTCGCAGTTCGAGGCGGGCTTCCTCTCCACAGCACACACGGCGGCGGACATCGAGCATACTGTGCAGTCGGCGGAGCGGGTGATGAAGGGGTTGTGACTGCGGGTGCAGCGGAGCGCAAGCTTTCCAGCCCGCAGCAACGTGCGCTGACAAAAGGGCTTCTTCCATGACGATACTCCCGGTCGTCGGATGTTGCTGCGGGCTGGAAAGCCCGCGCGCCCCGCAAAACGCCGGAGTTTGACTTGCCCCACCCACCCCTCTAGTTTCCGCCCACAAATGTTGGCCGCTGAAACCAGAGTGGTTCCGCCCTCGGATTCCGTCGCGTCGCTGATGCCGTCCCCGGTTGATTGGAAGCAAATCGTGCAGCCCCTGGAGCCGTTTCTGGGGGCCGTTTCCAAGCGCATGGAGGAGCAGATTCGCGCGTTTGAAACCGACCTCGCGACCTATGCCAGTTACGCGCTCTCAGCGCAGGGCAAGCAGTTGCGCCCCGCGCTCGTGGGTCTCGCCGCCGCCGCCACGGGGAAAATTCAGGACGCGCACATCACCGTCGCGGTCATCATCGAGATGGTGCATCTCGCCACGCTCGTCCATGACGACGTGATTGATGAAGCCACGGTGCGACGCGGACGCCCGACGTTGGCCGTGAACTGGGGCAATGAGCATTCAGTCTTGCTGGGCGATTGCCTGTTCGCACGTTCTCTGGAGCTGGCCGCAAGTTTTCCCACGACGGAAGTATGCCGGGCGGTGTCGTCTTCCACCCGAGTGGTCTGCATGGGTGAAATTCTTCAAACACTCCGCAAGGACGCACCTCGGACGCGGGAGAATTATCTCAAGTTGCTGGCCATGAAGACCGGCGAACTTTTCGCCCTGGCCTGCGACATGGGCGCGTATCTCAGCGGCGCTCCGGCGCGCGAACGCGAGGCTCTGCGCGGCTACGGACTCGCGCTCGGCACGGCCTACCAGATTTACGACGACTGCCTCGACGTGTTCGGCCACGAGGACACCGCGGGCAAATCCCTCGGCACCGATCTCGCCAAGGGCAAGGTCACACTGCCGCTCCTGGTTTTGCTTGAACGAAATGACGCCGTCGCGGTCAAAGCCGCAACGCTCATGGGTGATTATCAGCCCCAGAATTTCTCTCAGGTGACCGCTTTGCTGCGGCGGCACGGTGCTTTGGCCGAGTCGCTGCGCGTGATCAACGACCATCTCGACACCGCCAAAGCGCTCGCGGGCAGCCTGCGCGAGAGCGACTCGCGCGCCGGTTTAATGAGCCTCTGCGGCGTGCTGGCCGCGCAAACCGCCGCGCTCGGGAGCGAAAGTTAAACCATGACGGCCACGATGAAACCGGCCGATCTGGCCAAGACCGCCGCGCTCGAATCCGACACCGACCGCATCGAGTCCGCCCAGCGTGCCCCCACGCCCGTACCGCAAAATGAAGCGGACACCACCAGCGATGTCGCGCTCGTCCGGGCCGCGCGCGACGGGGACATGCGGGCCTACGACCAACTCGTGCAGCGCTATCAGCAGCGCATTTACCACACGATTTACCACATGACGTCGAACCACGAGGACGCCAACGACCTCGCGCAGGACACGTTCATCAAGGCCCACAGCGCGCTGAAAAATTTCAAAGGCGACTCCAGCTTCTACACCTGGGTCTATCGCATCGCGGTCAACAAGACGATCAACTTCCTCAAGCAGCGCAAGAACCGCCGCTCCATGAGCCTGGACGACCTCGACTTCAACGTGGAGCACGACCCCGACCTTGTGGCGCTGGTCTCGGACAAGACGCCGCGCCGCGCCCTCGCGCTCGCCGAGCTGCAGGAAAAGTTGAACGCCGCCATGCAGAAGCTGTCGGATGTGCATCGGCTCGTCGTGACGCTGCATGACGTGCAGGATTTGTCGCATGAAGAAATCGCGGACATCATGGAATGCAACGTGGGCACGGTGCGCTCGCGGCTCTTCTACGCGCGGCAGCAGTTGCAAGCGCTGCTCTCGGATTACATCAAGTGACGGACTATGAGTTCATCGCCGGACAATTTTGAATCGCTGGAAAAACTGCTACGCCTGAAACGGCACGAGCAGCCGCCGCCGCGCTACTTCAACGACTTCTCCGGGCGCGTCATTGACCGCATCGGGCGCGGCGAGGCGAAGCGTTCATGGTGGGAACGGCTGGGCTTTGATTTGCGTCCCGCGCTCGCGGCGGGCGCAGGCCTGGCCGCGTGCGGGCTGATGGTTTATGGCGTGGCAACCACTGAGGGCGACGCCGGTTCCGTGACGGCGGCGAATTACGCGGGCGGTTTCCTCACCGCCTCCGCGCCGATGGAAGACCCCACGCGCTCGCTCGGCGCGAACAGCACCAACCCGGTGCCGAGCTCCGGCACGCCGGTGGACCCGGTGTTCCGCTCGATGGCGATGCCGGTGAGTTTCTCGCCCCGGTAGGATACGGCTTCCAGCCGGTTCAACTCAGCTTCTTTCAAACGCCAGTAAGTTGGCGCAATCAATGTCCGTGGTGTTGAAAGTGCGAGGCCAATATGGACTGCGGTGGCAAGCGAAGCGCGACACCGCTTTCGCACGCGCCAGATAGGTCGAAAGCGCCATCGCGCTCCGCTTGCCGGCGCAATCCAAAATACGCCCTCAGTCAGCGAAGCCGTGTCGCCACGCCGACAGCCCCGTTGTCATTGGATGCCTTTGACCCCACTCCTCGCCAACTCGAACACGCCAATAATCAGCACCTCACCCGCGAGCAGCAGCCAAGAGGCAAACACCAGAGCAATGCGCTGCCAGATCGGGAAACATGAGAAAGAAATCACGACAGCACAAAGCACCGCCGCGACAATCATGCCGACATACAGCCAAGCGCCTGGAAGTGGAGTGCCTGTGAACCGCTGGAGCAGTAAATCAGCAACGAGCAGCCAGAGCGGCATCAACAACCCGATGCTCCAAGCGATGAGTTTCGATTTGGAAAACTTCATGGATGAGCAAGCTGGCTGTAGCGCATGGCTACGCCACTGCAAATTTGTAAACTCCGTACAAAATTAGTGCCACAGGCAGCAAGCCAATCGCTGCCAGCAAGAGCCAGAAGTGTAGTGGGTCACGCTCGCGCGTGACATCCCGACGGGCCAAGCCGGAATAAAATGAACCACGAAAGATCGCGAAGATGAGGCCCGTCCCAACAACAACACCGAGTGAAATAAGACCACCGGAAACGAGACGCACATAAACGGGTGAAGGCGAAGGCGTGCGAGAAATCTGTGAATACACCGCAGCACCAATCCAGCATCCAAAGACTGTGCCGAAGGATGCATAACTGAGAACGACCAACCATCTCGGTTTTTTTGGGGGTTCTGCCATGTGCAAAGCGAGTTCGCCTGACATTTATTCAGACAGGCTGGAAGCCCCGCCCCAAATTCAATCCGCCACCCGCTTGAACGCCAGCGCCTTGCCTGCGACTTGGAACGACAGGCTGTCTTTCTCCAGCGTGCCTTCCACCGTGGCCGCGCCGGCGCGCGAGTTGAGCGTGATCAAATAGTTCGGAGCCGAGCCGCTCCACTTGCCGGTGGCGGAGGCAATCGCGTTCGTCGTGGCCCAGCGCGGCACGCTGTTCGTGATCACGCGCCCGTTCGGCAGGCGCACGGGCGGCAGACTGACCATCGGCGACACTTTGCCGTCCATGTTCGTCTTCATCATGAACTTCGCGGTGTTGTCGTGATAGGCGGTGAACACCGAGTCATCGAATCGCTCGACCAACTCGTACTTCACGCGCCCCCAGACCGAAGCCGCCATGTCCGGCTTCAGCGCCTTGTTCATGCGGATGCTCTCCGGCAAGTCGTAGCGCCAGCGGCCCAGCAGCTTCTCCTGCGAAAATTTCGGCGACACGCCCGTCTCCAGGAACTCCTTGAAGTCGAGCACGTCCATGTCGAGGACGATCTTCACGAGGTCGGTGTTGCTCACCACTTCGCTGACCGTGGCGTTGGCCATGATTTCCTCGAAGCTGCCCTTGCTCTTGATCAGCGTCTGCAATTCCTTGTCCGCGCCGAGCGTTTTGTAAATCGGCTGCTGCGCCATCGCGGCGAAAAGCGGGTAATGCCCCACGCGGTCCACGAGGTTGCGGTTATGGTAAAGCAGGCCGAGCGTGTCGGCCGTGTCGAAGTAGTTCGTGGGCGCGGGATTGAACGGCGCGACCACTTTGTCCATCTGTGTGGCTTTCAAATCATCTGCCGACTTGCCGAGAAACCCGATGACCTTGGACGTGTTCTCGCCGCCCTCGTTGCCACCGATCTGAATCGTGGTGTAGCCGAAGACCGAGACGATGAGCGCGAAGACGATGAAATACACGAGACCGTTCAGCGCGCCCACGCACGCGCCGAGGCGCTTCATCAGCACTTCCCACACGGCGCGCGAGGCGTCGTCGCGATTGTAACGGTAGCTGTATTCCACCTTGCGATGCACGAAGGCCGCGAGGCCCTTGAACACGAGCGAGATGGCAAAGAACGCGATCACGGGCGCAACAAACTTCGGCGCGAGCGGATTCTTAAAACCGAGCAGCGGGAAAACCCACGCGAACATCGGGCCGAACGGAATGGCCAGCACCGCCGCCACCAGCAGGCCGATGAAAGTAAACGAGGCACGAATCGCGCCCTGCCGGTAGCCAATAGCCACGGTCGCCGCCACGAGCAGGAGCGCTGCAATCCACATGATCATGACGCGAGGCTAAATTTCAGCGGCGGTGAAATCACGAAGAAAATTCTGGAAGAGCATCGCACCCAGGAGCGCCGGCAGCCCTGCCGGCGCGAAGGTGCTGTTGTGGCCTCAACCCGCCGTGCTGAAAGCCGGCGCTGGCAGCTTGAGCGGAGCCTGAAACCGTGGGCCATCGGTTCTGGGCCGGGGACGAGGCGACACCGTGCCGGCGCTGCGGCCTTGTGAGCCTTTTGGGAGATAGGAGCCTCGTTTCTCGACCGAACCGCATCCAAGGCCCGGCGAGTTCACCCACGCCGCCGCGCTGGCCGCCACCCTGGAGGAAAGCCCGCTGGCCCAACGGCTCGAAGCCAAAGGCCAGCCCGGCACAGTCTGGGAGGCGGCGGTCCTGCGCTCGAACGGATCGTGGAATTCCACCGGACGCCCCACGCCCACCCCCTCCACTCCTGCTGCCTAAAAGCGGTCGTTTTTCTTCCCATGCCAAGACCCTATCTCCCAGGTGGGGGCCGGGCACCGTGTCGAGAAGCACCCGGCTCGACAAATTTCACGCCACGGCTATCACCAGCAACAGACTTGTGGAATAGCCGGGGCAACGGCAGCGTCCGACCTTCCAATGCGTTTGCGACTTAACATTTTTTTCGCCGTGGCGTTGCTGCTCGCAGGTGGCGCGCGCGCCGCCGCGCCGCTGGGCTACAACCACGACGTGCGGCCCATTCTCTCCGACAACTGCTTCGCCTGCCACGGCCCGGACAAGGGCAATCGCAAAGCCAAGCTGCGCCTCGACATCCGCGCGGACGCGCTGGCGAAAGAAGCGTTCGTGCCAGGCAAACCTGACGAGAGCGAGCTGGTCAAACGCCTGTTCACCACGAACGAGGACGACGTGATGCCGCCAACGGATTCGCACAAGAAGATCACCCCGGAGCAGCGGGAGCTTCTGAAGCGCTGGGTGGCGGAAGGCGCGGTGTATGAACCGCACTGGTCGTTCATCGCGCCACAACGCCCGTCGGTGCCGAAGGTCAGTAAATCAGTAATCAGTAATCAGTCGGGCCGCGCATCGAAAACTGATTCATTGATTACTCTCCCCAACCCGATTGACGCCTTCATCCTCGCGCCGCTCATCGCAAAGAACATCCAGCCCTCGCCCGAAGCCGACCGCGCCACCCTGCTCCGCCGCGTGAGCCTCGATCTCACCGGCCTGCCGCCCACACCCGAAGAAGTCGCGGCTTACGTGAAGGACCATTCCGTGAACGCCTACGAAAAGCAGGTGGACCGCTTGCTCGCCTCGCCGCATTTCGGCGAGCGCATGGCCGTGCCGTGGCTCGACATCGTGCGCTTCGCCGACACCGTGGGCTATCACGGCGACCAGAATGTGAACGTGTTTCCGTATCGCGACTACGTCATCAACGCGTTCAACCAGAACAAGCCCTTCGACCAGTTCACCATGGAACAGATCGCGGGTGATTTGCTGCCGAACAACACCGTGGAGCAGCGCGTGGCCACCGGCTTCAACCGCCTGAACATGATGACGCGCGAAGGCGGCGCGCAGCCCAAGGAGTATCTGGCGAAGTACGGCGCCGATCGCGCGCGCACCGTGGGCATGGCGTGGATGGGCCTGACCGTGGGCTGCGCCGAATGCCACGACCACAAGTTTGATCCGTTCACGGCGAAAGATTTTTACGCGCTCAAAGCCTACTTCGCCGACGTGCGCCAGTGGGGTGTGTACAGCGACTACAAGTACACCCCGAACCCCGACTTGAAGGGCTGGAACAATGACTATCCGTTCCCGCCCGAGGAAGTGGTGGAGAGTCCTTACCTCCAACGGCGCATCGAGAAACTCCACGCGCAGATTCAGGAACTGGCCAACACGGCGGCAAAGACAGCGGACAAAGATGCGCGCGCTGCATGGGAAAAATCCACCAAGGCCGTGCTGAAGAAAAATCCGGACGGCTGGCTCGTGCCGACGGCGTTTCCGCTGGTGACGAATGTGGCGGTCGTGACGAACAAGGTGAAACTCACAAACTTCATCGCGGCCACGGAGGGCAAGCCCGCCGTGACGAACGTGACCACGCAAGCCACCGTGAAAACCAATCGCACGGTGCTGACTAACTTCATCGCACAGGCGGACGGCGCACTGCTTTTCGGCAGCAAGGCGGACGGTCATCCGATTCCGCTGCGGCTGGAGGCGGGTTCGCTCGCGGCACTGCGGTTGGAACTCATCCCGCACGCCAAGCACAGCAACACGATTTTCCGGGGCAAGAACGCGAGCACGACGATTCAACTTTCCGCCACGCTCCGTCGCGCGGGTGAGAAGAAGGAAACGAAGCTGGCGTTCTACCATGCCGACGCCGACCGCAAGGAACCGCGCTACGCGAACGGCTTCGAGATGCTCGGCACCAAGGACAGTTGGAAAATCGGACGCGAGCACGCGAAGGAAAAACTCACCGGCGTCTGGCTGCTCGATCCGCCCGTGACCGTCGCCGAAGGCGATACGTTGACGGTGTCGTTGAAGACGAATGTGATCGGCTGCGTACGGTTGAGCGTGTCGCCGCTCGCTCCCGAATCTGAAATCCAAAATCCAAAATCCAAAATTGCCTGGCTCGCCAGCACGGCCTCCGACACCAACGCCTTCGCCGCTTACAAAAAATTGCACCGCGCGATTCAGGAATGTCGTGGTGGCAAATCGCCCACCGTCGTCACCGTGGCGTGGCCGCCGGAGGCGACCCGGATCCTCCCGCGCGGCAACTGGCTGAGTGACGACGGCGAACTGGTGCAGCCCGAGCCGCCGCATTTCCTGCCGCAGCCGAAACGCGAAGGCACCAATCAACTGACGCGCCTCGACCTCGCGCGCTGGCTCGTCGCACGCGAGAACCCGCTGACCGCGCGCGTGGCGGCGAACCGTTTCTGGAAACAATTCTTCGGCGCGGCCTTGGCAACGCCGGTGGATGATCTCGGCTTGCAAGGCGAGCCGCCGAGCCATCCTGAACTGCTCGACTGGCTGGCCGTGGAGTTTATGGAACCGACTGGAGCTGTCCAAGGTCCAAGGTCCAAGGTCCAAGGTCAGAAAGCGTGGGACGTGAAGCATCTCGTCCGCCTCATGGTCACGTCGGCCGCTTACAAGCAAAGCTCCAAGCTGCGTCCGGAGTTGCGCGATCTAGACCCGAACAACCGCTGGCTCGCGTCGCAAAACCCGCGCCGGCTCGAAGCGGAGTTCGTGCGCGACAATGCGCTGGCGATTTCCGGCCTGCTGAACAACGAGATCGGCGGACCGAGCGCGCATCCGTATCAGCCTGGCGGCTACTACGTGAACTTGCAGTTTCCGGACCGCGACTATTTCGCCAGCCAAGATGACCGTCAGTATCGGCGCGGCGTTTATGCACACTGGCAGCGCACGTTTCTCCAGCCGATGCTGGCGAACTTCGACGCGCCGAGCCGCGAGGAATGCACCGCGCTGCGCCCCATCTCGAACACGCCGCAGCAGGCGCTCACGCTGCTGAACGATCCCAGCTTCGTCGAAGCGGCGCGCGTCTTCGCGCAGAAGCTGCTCGTCGCGCCCGCGAAGACGGATGATGCGCGATTGAACCTCGCCTACCAGCGCGCGCTGGGCCGCAGTGCGAAGCCGGCGGAACTTTCCTCATTGAAAAAATTCCTCGCCGCCCAGCGTGAACATTTGCAAAGCGACCCGGACGAGCCGGTGAAATTGCAGAAGGTGGGACTCGCCGCTACGCCCAAGAACACAGACGCGGTGGAACTGGCGGCGTGGACCAGCGTCTGCCGCGTGATTCTGAACCTGCACGAAACGATTACGATTTACTGAGCCGCCATGAACCCTTTCAACGAACAGGAATTCGCCCTCTCCATCAACCGCCGCACGTTTCTGTCGCGCTCGGCCTACGGACTCGGTGGCATCGCACTCGCCTCGCTGCTTGGTCCGACCATGATACGCGCGGTGGAACGGGTCGCCGGAAAATCCGGCGGCATCATCAGCCCTCTGCACTTTCCGCAGAAAGTGAAGCGGGTGATTCACCTGTGCATGGCGGGCGGGCCGTCGCATCTGGAGACGTTTGATTGGAAGCCGGAGCTGAAGAAGCTCGATGGCAAGGCGTTTCCTGAGTCGTTCACGAAGGGACAGCAGCTCGCGCAGTTGCAGAACACGGAGCTGAAGGCGCGCGGCGCGTTCGTGGAGTTCAAGAAGCACGGACAGTCGGGGCAGGAAATTTCCGCGCTCTTCCCGCACCTCGCCACGCTGGCGGATGACATCTGCATCATTCGCTCGATGCACACGGAACAGATCAATCACGACCCGGCGCACGCGTTTATGAACACCGGCTCGATCATCAAGGGCCGGCCCAGCATGGGTTCCTGGCTGCTCTATGGACTCGGCGCGGAGACAGAAAATTTGCCCGGCTACATCGTGCTCACGTCGCAAGGGAAGTCCGGCGCGCAGCCGGTGTCGGCGCGGCAATGGTCGGCGGGGTTTCTGCCGAGCAAGTTTCAGGGCATTCAATTCCAGTCCAAGGGCGACGCGGTGCATTACGTCGGCAACCCCGAAGGCGTTTGCCAGAGCACGCAGCGGCAGGTCGTCGAGGAAGTGCAGCGGCTCAACGGCATTCTCGCCGAAGACCGGCTTGATCCGGAAATCCAGACGCGCATCGCGCAATACGAACTGGCGTTTCGGATGCAGTCCAGCGTGCCGGAACTCACGGACTTCAAGCAGGAGTCGAAGGAAACTCTGGAGGCGTACGGCGTGAAGGAACCGGGCGACGGAAGCTACGCCTCGAACTGCCTGCTCGCGCGCCGGCTCGCCGAGCGCGGCGTGCGCTTCATCCAGCTTTATCACCGCGCGTGGGATCATCACGGCGACATCGAGAAGGAAATGCCGAAGGCCGCCGAGGCGTGCGACCGCCCGAGCGCCGCGCTGATCAAAGATTTGAAACAGCGCGGTCTGCTCGAAGACACGCTCATCATCTGGGGCGGTGAATTTGGCCGCACGCCGATGGGCCAGGGCAGCGGGCGCGATCATCACATCAATGCGTTCTCCATTTTCCTCGCGGGCGGCGGAATCAAGGGCGGCACGTCGTGGGGCAGCACCGATGAGTTGGGCTACAAGTTCGTGGACAACGATCAGAAAGTTCATGTCAACGATCTGCATGCCACGATGCTTCACCTCTGCGGCATTGATCACAAGCGGCTGACCTATCGCTACCAGGGCCGCGATTTCCGGCTGACCGATGTGGCGGGGCATGTGGTGAAAGGGATTCTGGCGTAGTTCACGTCGGAGCGCCGCGCAAACCGCGGCAAGAAACGTCCTCGCCGCAGGCCGGGCGATGCTCGGCGCTCCATTCCAACTTCGCCCGTCAGTAACTTGTGCATCCGCCCGCCCGTCTGTTGCTTCGATGATTGGCCACAGCCAGAAAGCAATTCGCCGCGCGTTCACCTTGATTGAACTGCTCGTGGTCATTGCCATCATCGCGATTCTCGCGAGCCTGCTGCTGCCCGCGCTGGCGAAAGCGAAGGAGCACGGCAAGCGCATCCAGTGTCTGAACAACCTGCGGCAGCTCGGTCTCGCACTGATCATGCACACGGATGAAAACGAAGGCCGCCTCCCGCCGCGCTCGCATCCGCACCGCTGGCCGAGCCGCTTGCTCGCCTACATCAACGTGGCTCCGGCGGATGACGGTCTTGCGCCGGCCACGGCTCCTGCCGGTGACTACAAAATTCTGAAGTGTCCGAGCGATCCGAAGCCGGCAAGTGGCGGATACGCCACGGGCGCGAACTATCCCGCCGACCATGCGCCGCGCAGCTACATCTACAATTCGTGGAATGATTATTTTTTCGAGCGCTACAACAAGGATTCGAACTGGCGGAAATACGCGCGCACGAACGACTACTCCATCAGCGAGAGCGACATCAAAGAGCCGTCCGAGACCATTGTCTTCGCGGAGAAAGGCGACGGGGTTACGCACTGGTATCTCGATTACGAATACAACGAGGACATCAACGAAATTCTCAACCAGAGCCGCCACGGCTCGACCGTGAAGGATGCGGGCGGCTCGAACTACACCTTCGCCGACGGCAGCGCGCGTTACCTGAAATGGGGCCAGGCCATCTCGCCGGTGAATTTGTGCCTCGTGCTGCCGGAGTATCGGAACCTCGGCTTCGGTGGAAATCCCAACTGACCGTGCGCGCCGTTGCTCCTTCTAGTGCCACCCGGTAGCGTCGTGTCCGTGAGTTTTGATGAACAGTTTTTCACCCGTGTCTCTGATCCCGCACGCTTTCGCGAGGCCGTCCGGCGCTTCGATGAATTGAACGCGGCGGATCCCAATCACGAAATCATCGAAGGCCGGCGCCAGCCACACGAGTTGCTGCAAGCCCAACGCCTCTGCCGCTGGGTGATGACGCTCGCGCCGGACGCCTCCGAAGTCCTCCGCCTCGCCGCGCGCTCGCAGCATCTTTGCCGCTGGGAGATTCCGCGCGCGAGTTATGAACTGACGCGCGCGGGCTATCATCAGTGGCGCACTGAGTTGAAAACTTTCCACGCGGAGAAATCAGGCTCCGTGCTGCGCGCGGCGGGCTATGACGAAGCCGTCGTGACACAGGTGCAGGCGCTGAATCTGAAAAAGAAATTCCCCGCCGACGCCGAAAGCCGCGTGCTGGAGGACGCGCTCTGCCTCGTGTTCCTGCAATTTCAATTCGCGGAACTGGCCGCCAAGACGGACGCGGCCAAAGTGACTAATGCCTTGCAGAAATCGTGGCACAAGATGACGCCCGCCGGACGCGCGCGGGCGTTGAAGCTGGAATACGGCGCGCGTGAGCGCGCTTTGTTGGAGGGCGCTCTGGGTTGAGATTCACTCCGTGGTCTGACGGACAGCGGCCTTTTCTCCGCGCTCGCGTGCCGCGTGGATCGCTGGCAACTTGCGCGCATCTTTCATTGTGAAAATGTGGCTGCTTATTCTGATCAGTCTCACCGTGCTGCTCGGCGGCGCGGCCCCGGGGCATGACGTGTTCCGCGTCCGCACCGCGCGCGACACAGCCGGGCGCGCGTATCAACCCGGCGTCGCCAGCGGCACGCGCGCCGTGGTCTTTGTCTTCCTTGGGCCGGAGTGCCCGATCTCGCAACGCTACGTGCCGGAGTTGAACCGGCTCGCCACCGGGCCAGGAACGAACGGCGTGGAATTTTTCGGCGTTCTCGCCGGGCAGACCATGACGCGCACGCAGGCCGTGGCGTTCGTAAAAGAGTACGCGATTCAATTCCCCGTCCTCTTCGACGAAGGACTGGCGCTCGCCCGCTGGCTCCGGCCCACGCACATGCCCGAGGCCTTCGTGCTCAAGCCCGACGGCGACCGTCTCTATCGCGGGCGCATTGATGACTGGTATCAGTCCCCCGGCAAACCGCGCGCCGTGATCCAGCACCGCGAACTGCGCGACGCGATGGATGCGGCGCGCGCGGGAAAGATGCCGCGCAAACTCTACGCCCCGCCGGTGGGCTGCTACTTCGAGGACTGGCCGGCGAAGTGAAGCAAGGTCCGTCCTGAATTGATTACGGAGCCATTCCACGCGCCCGTTTGATGAACGGCGAACACGGTCGAAGCGATTCGCCGCGTGACATCCCGCGAACCATTTCTCAAATTCCCGCCACTGTTCATGAAAAAACCTGTTTCTCGAAGCGGACGTTTCACCGCCGGGCCGTCGGCGGATGTCGCCGCGTTTTCCGAATCCATCTCTTTCGACCACCGGCTGTGGCGGCAGGACATCATCGGCTCGATGGCACACGCAGCGATGCTGGAGAAGATCGGCGTGCTCACCAAGCGCGAGCGCGAGTCCATCGTGCGCGGGCTGGAGGACATCGGGCAGGAGATCGCGGACGGCAAATTCCAGTGGAAGACGGAACTCGAAGACGTCCACATGAACATTGAGGCCGAGCTGACGCGACGCGTGCCAGCGGGCGCGAAGCTGCACACCGCGCGCTCGCGCAACGATCAGGTCGCGCTCGATATCCGCATGTGGCTGCGCGACGAACTGGCTGAACTCGACGGCGAACTCCGCACGCTGCAAAGCGCGCTCGTCCGGCTCGGCGAGAAAAATTCCGAAGTGATCATTCCGGGCTACACGCATCTGCAACGAGCGCAGCCGGTTTATTTCGCGCATCACCTGCTGGCCTACGTCGAGATGATCGAGCGCGACCGGCAGCGGTTCATTGATTGTTTCCAGCGCGTGAACGTGTGTCCGCTGGGGAACGGCGCGATTGCCGGTTCCACACTGCCGATTGATCGCGAGATGGTCGCGGAGATTCTGGGCTTCGTGGACGCGGACGGCAAGGCGCGCGTGACGCAGAACTCGATGGACGGCATCAGCGACCGCGACTTCGCGGTGGAATTTTGCGCGGGCGCGGCCTTGCTTGCCGTGCATCTCTCGCGGCTCTCCGAGGACGTGATTCTTTGGGCCAGCGCGGAATTCAACTTCATCAAGATCGCCGACGCCTACACCACTGGCTCGTCCTTGATGCCGCAGAAGAAAAATCCTGACGTGGCGGAACTCACGCGCGGCAAATCGGCGCGCGTCATCGGCAATCTCGTGTCGCTGCTCACTTTGCTGAAGGGCCTGCCCATGACCTACAATCGCGACTTGCAGGAAGACAAGGAACGGCTCTTCGACAGCGCAGCCACGGTGCGCGCCTGCTCGCGGCTCATGGCCGCGATGCTGGAAAACACTTCTGTGAAAGCTGACGTATGCCGCGCCGCCGCCAGCGACCCGACGCTGCTTGCCACCGATCTCGCGGACTATCTCGTGGGCAAGGGGATGGCCTTCCGTCAGGCGCATCATGTCGTGGGCGCAGTGGTGGCGCTGTCGGAGAAGACCGGCCAAGCATTGAACCAGCTCTCGCTGAAAGAACTTCAAGCCGTGGACAAACACTTCGCGGCGGACGTGCTGGAGACCTTCGATCTCACGAAGGCGATGGAGCGGCGGAATCTCACGGGAGCGCCGGGGACGCGCGAGGTGAAGAAGCAGTTGGCGCGCTGGAAGAAGCAACTCGCCTGACGGAGCGCGGACCGCAGTTTCCGCGTGTTCATATTATTAACCACGGAAAACACAGAAGACACGGAAAGGAAAGATTC